>DASTLD010000390.1:0-9303 GCA_035715345.1 Longimicrobium sp. | reverse complement strand
TTCCGCGACCCGCCCGCTAATCTCCCGGGTCCTGACACGTAGAGACGCCCCGGCGGGGTGTCTCTACCCATGGACATGCGCGGATCCACGCCTCTCACACCCAACTTTCCCGTTCAGTCCGCGCAGGCGGACTTCGTGCTTCTGGAGGCGCGGTTTCAACCGCCGGCCGGATGCTCGGCGCCGCCCACCATCCCCCGCCCGTCGTCAATCCCTCGTGCACTCACGCACTCACGCACTCACGCACTCACGCACTCACGCACTCACGCACTCCGCACGTCGTCGATCCCTCGTACTCCGTACCTCGTACTTCGTACTTTCCCAAACTTTCGTATTCCGCGCTCCCGCGCATCGCGTTCCGCACCGAATCCTTGCGGGCCGTATACCCCACGGCTACCATGATAACCGGCACGTTTTCACGCGCGCCCCATCCCCTTCTGACCCAGCGTATCTCCGACGCCCAGGCGTCCCGCATCGTCCGCCCGCCCCCCGGCGGGCTGCCCGCACGCTCCGCCGCGCGGCGCGGCGTGCATCCACCCCTCAGGAGGCGCTGAATGCACCTACCCATCCGTTCGGGCCCGCCCCGGGCTTCCGCGTGCGCGGACGCCCGGCGCAGGCGGCGGGCCGGGCGCGGCCTGTTCGCGGCCGCGCTCTCGCTGGCCCTGGCAGTGCTGCCGGGCCGCCTGCACGCGCAGGGCGAGATCACGGGGACCGTCGTGGAGACCGGATCGCAGCGGCCGGTGGCCGGCGCGCAGGTCAGCGTGCAGGGGCAGACGCGCAGCGCCATCACCGACGCGGAGGGGCGCTTTCGCCTGGCCGGCGTGAGCGGCAGCTCCGTCACCTTGCAGGTGGACCGCCTGGGCTACGCCCGCGCCACCCGCACCGTCAGCGTGGGCGACACCAACGTCCGCATCGCCATCGGCACGGCGGCGCTGGCGCTGGACGCGCTGGTCGTGACCGGCACCCCCGGCGGCGCGGAGAAGCGCACCCTGGGCAACGCGGTGACCACCATCGACGCGGCGGAGGTGGTGCGCACCCAGCCGGTGGGCAGCGTGCAGGAGCTGCTCAACGCCCGCACCCCGGGCGTGGTGGTGATCCCCGCCACCGGCAACGTGGGCACCGGCAGCCGCATCCGCGTGCGCGGCGTGGGCAGCCTGTCGCTGGCGCAGGAGCCGCTCGTCTACGTGGACGGCGTGCGCGTCAACAACCAGGCGGCCACCGGGCCCATCAACCAGGGCTTCGGATCGAACTCCATCAGCCGCTTCAACGACATCAACCCCGAGGACATCGAGAGCATCGAGGTCATCCGCGGGCCCGCGGCGGCCACGCTGTACGGCACCGAGGCGTCCAACGGCGTCATCCAGATCATCACCAAGCGCGGCGTGGCGGGCAACACGCACTGGGACTTCAGCATGCGCCAGGGCGCGCTGTGGTTCGCCAACGCGGACAGCCGGGTGTGGACCAACTACGGCACCCGCGCGGGCGGCGTCATCGACTCCATCGACATCGTGGAGCTGGAGGAGTCGAACGGCCGCTCCATCTGGCAGACGGGGAGCGTGCAGTCGTACAACCTGTCCGTCAGCGGCGGCAGCGCGTCCGTGCGCTACTACGTGGGCGGCGGGCTGGACCGCGACGAGGGCGTGGAGGCCAACAACACGCTGCGCCGCTGGAACGCGCGCGTGAACCTGACCGCGGAGCCGCGCTCGGACCTGGACATCCGCGCCAGCGCGGGCTTCGTCTCCGGCCGCACCCACCTGCCGCTGGAGGCGGGCGGCGGCGGCACGGCGTGGACGTCGTTCTTTGCCAACCCCGCCAACCTGGACCCGCTGGCGGACGGCAGCGCCAACCCGCGCCGCGGCTTCCACAGCGCCACGCCGGAGGGCTACCGCTACGCCTACCAGGACTGGCAGGACCTGGACCGCTTCACGGGCAGCATGGAGATCAGCCACCGCCCGGCCGGCTGGCTGCAGCACCGCCTGGCCATGGGGCTGGACCTGACCCGCGAGGACAACGTGGAGCTGGTGGAGCGCATGGACGACCCGCGCTACACCTTCTTCTTCACGCAGGGCGAGATCCGCGGCTACCGCGACGAGATCACGCGCGGCACCACCTTCAACAGCGTGGACTACAGCGCGACGGCCAGCTTCAGCCCCAGCGCCCGCATGTCGTCGAGCACCACGCTGGGCGCGCAGATGTTCCGCCGCTACTTCGAGTTCGTCTACGCGGTGGGGCGCGACTTCCCGGTGCGCGGGCTGCGCGCCGTGGCCGCGGCGGCCACCCGCGAGGGCAGCCAGAACTACGAGGAGGACGTGACGGTGGGCGTGTTCGGCCAGCAGCAGTTCGGCTGGAACGACCGCGTCTTCGTGACCGCCGCCCTGCGCGCGGACGACAACAGCGCCTTCGGCGAGAACTTCGACCTGGTCTACTACCCCAAGCTGAGCGCCTCGTGGGTGGTCAGCGAGGAGCCGTTCTTCGGGCGCTTCGGCTGGGTGGACGCGCTCAAGCTGCGCGCGGCCTACGGCGAGAGCGGCCAGCAGCCCGTGTACAACGCCTCGCTGCGCACCTACAGCGTGGTACCCGGGCCGGGCGACGTGAGCGCCGTGACGCCCAACCTGGTGGGCAACCCGGACCTGGGCCCGGAGCGCGGCAAGGAGGTGGAGATGGGCTTCGACGCGGGCTTCCTGGACAACCGCGTGGGCCTGGAGTTCACCTGGTACAACAAGCGCACGGAGGACGCCATCCTGCTGCGCGACATCGCGCCGTCCACGGGCTTCTCCGGCCAGCAGTACTTCAACGCGGGCACCATCCTCAACCGCGGCATCGAGGTGCTGCTGCGCGGCACGGCGGTGCAGAGGCGCAACGTGGAGCTGGAGCTGGTGCTGAACCTGGCCACCAACCACAACGAGATCACGGACCTGGGCATCCCCGGGCTGGACACGGTGCAGAGCGGCACCTACGTCCGCCACGTGGAGGGGTTCCCGGCGGGTTCGTGGTGGGAGAAGAAGGTGGTGAGCGCCACCTTCGACGCCGCCGGCAAGCTGGTCACCGGCTCCGAGCAGTGCGAGGACGGCAACGGGGGGACCATGGCGTGCGCCACCGCGCCGCGCCTGTTCCTGGGCCGCCCCACGCCCAACCGCGAGATCGGCTTCATGCCCACGCTCACGCTGTTCAACCGGCTGCGCATCAGCGCGCTGGTGGACCGCAAGACGGGGTACCACAAGCTGGACGGCAACCTGCGCGTGCGCTGCCTGCTGTTCCTGCGCTGCCGCGAGAACTTCTATCCCCTGGAGTTCGTGGCCGACGACCCGGGCTGGATGGCGGAGGTGCAGCGCGGCGGCACCTTCGTGAACCACATCATCAAGGATGCCAGCTTTACCCGCTGGCGCGAGCTGTCCGCCACCTACACCGTGCCCAGCTCCTGGGCGGCGCGGGTCGGGGCCGGCAGCGCCTCCATCTCCATCGCGGGGCGCAACCTGTACACGTGGACCAACTACGGCGGCATGGAGCCGGAGGCCAGCTTCCTGGGCGGCAGCCGCGGCGGCGGCAGCGCGCAGTGGGAGCAGAACGTGACCCCGCAGCTCCAGCAGTTCGTCACCACGATCAACCTGAGCTTCTGATGGGAGGAGCGATGAGGCACTCGAAAGATCGCCCCGCGCGCGCCCCGCGGACGCTCGCGTGGATGGCGGCGGCGCTGCTGGTGCTGGGCGGCGCGGCGGCCTGCGACGCGCTGGACAGCCTGCTGGAGGTGGAGGCGCCCAACCAGATCCCCGAGGAGGTTCTGAACGACCCCACGAAGGCGCAGCTCCTGGTGAACGGCGCCATCTCGGACTTCGACTGCGCGCTGGGCGCGTACATCGTGCTGGGCGGCATCACCGGCGAGGAGCTGATCGACGCCACCCAGACGGCGGACCGCTGGCCGTACGACCGCCGCGAGGTGAGCCCCACCGACGGCCGCTACGCCACCTTCGGCTGCGCGGCCATCGGCACCTACACGCCGCTCAGCACCGCCCGCTTCACGGCGGACAACGTGCTGGCCAAGCTGCAGGCGTGGACGGACGCGGAGATGCCCGCGGGCACCAACCGCACGCTGCTGATCGCGACGGCCGCGGCGTACAGCGGCTACGCGCACCTGCTGCTGGGCGAGGGCTTCTGCACGGCCGCGGTGGACGGCGGGCCGGAGCTGACGCAGGCGCAGATGTTCGCGCTGGCGGAGGAGAAGTTCACCGTGGCCATCCAGGCGGCCACCGCGGTGGGCGCGGCGGCGGACAACATCCGCAACCTGGCGCTGGTGGGCCGGGCCCGCGCCCAGCTGGACCTGGGCGACTACGCGGGGGCGGCGGCGGACGCGGCGCTGGTGCCGGCCAACTTCGTCTACAACGCCACCGCCAGCGCCACGCCGGCGCGGCGGCAGAACCGGGTGTTCGAGCAGAACGGCAGCACGGACGCCACCTCGGTGGGGCCGCTGTACCGCAACCTGACCTTCGGCGGCGTGGCGGACCCGCGGGTGCCGGTGGTCAACCGCAACCGCAACGCGACGGACGGCACGGCGGTGTGGCACCAGACCAAGTACCCGGCCTTCACCACGCCCATCCCCATCGCCACGGGCGACGAGGCGGTGCTGATCCGCGCCGAGGCGCTGGCGCGGGCGGGCCAGGCGGACGCGGCCCGGGACCTGATCAACACGCTGCACACCAAGGCCGGCATCCCCGCGTACGGCGGCGGCACGCCGGAGCAGGTGCTGCAGCAGATCGTGGAGGAGCGCCGCCGGGAGCTGTTCCTGGAGGGGCACCACCTGTACGACCTGCAGCGGTTCAACATCACGCCGCAGCCGGCGGCGGGCACGGCGTACCACAAGGGCGGCACCTACGGCACCACCAAGTGCTGGCCGCTGCCCAACGTGGAGCGCCTGAACAACCCCAACATCGGCTGACGGCTTGACCGCGGTTCTCACGCGGAGCCGCGGAGAACGCAGAGAGCCGCGGAGGGATTCTCCTCCGCGGCTCTCGCTTCTTCCGTCCTCGCTCTGCCTTGGTCCCGTCGCTCAGTCGGCCGGGCGGGCGGCGGCGGTCCAGGCGCGGACGCGGTCCAGGAAGGGGCGCACGTCGATGGGCTTGAGCACCAGGTCATTGCAGCCGGCGGCCAGCACGTCCGACCGGGCGCCGTCCATGGCGGTCAGCGCCACGATGGTCACGGCGTCCATCCCCGGCTGCGAGCGGATCTCGCGCGTGGCCTGGAAGCCGTCCATCTGGGGCATCATCATGTCCATCAGGATCAGGTCCGGCCGCTCGCGCACCGCCAGGTCCACCGCGTCGCGCCCGTTGCCCGCCTCCAGCACCCGGTAGCCGAACGCGTCCAGCAGCGTGCGCAGCGCGTCGCGGCTGTCCTCGTGGTCCTCCGCCACCAGCACCACCGGCCGCGCGTCCGCCTGCTCGGCGACGATGGGCGGGCGCACGGACGACAGGCGCGGAACGCGGGCCTGGCGCGGGCGCTCGGGCGCGGTGTGATGCACGGGTGCGTCCTGCTGGAGCGATGCTGCGGACATGCGGGTGGTCGGGAAAGCGGACTGCCGGGGGGGAGCGCTGCCTGGGCCGCGCTCAGCGGGGCACCCCCGGGGGAAGCAAGTCGCATGCCTGCCGCCGTTCCTTGGCGGGGGCGCGGTCGGGGCGTATCATCCCCTTCCACCCCTGGATGACACCCGAGCCCCGCCGCCCCTTGCCCATGCCGCGCATGCAGCTGACCCGCGCCGCGCGCTTCAGCGCGGCGCACCGCTACCACCGCCCGGAATGGTCCGACGAGCGCAACCGGGCGGTGTTCGGCGCCTGCGCCAACCCGCACGGCCACGGACACGACTACCGGCTGGAGGCGACCGCCGCCGGCGAGGTGGACGCGGAGACGGGCTTCTGCGTGGACCTGGCGCGCCTGGACGCGGCCCTGCGCGACGCGGTGGCGCCGCTGGACCACCAGCACCTGAACCACGCGGTGCCGGAGTTCGCGCCCGGCGGGCGCATCCCCACCACGGAAAACCTGCTGCTGCTGCTGTGGGACCGCATTGCCCCCGCCATCGCGCCCGCGCGGCTGGTGCGGCTGCGGCTGCACGAGGGCGATGCGCTCTACGTGGACTACGCGGGGCCCGGGGCGGAGCCGGGCGAATAAGGAAACAGCAATCACGCAGAGGACGCGGAGGTTGAAAAGAGAGGACGCGGAGAACAACGATCCGTTCTCTGCGTCCTCTCTTTTCAACCTCTCCGTTCCCCGCTGCGTGATCGCTGTTTTCTCAGGCGGCGAGGGTGGCCGGACGGCGGCGGAAGAGCAGCGACAGGCGCGGCCCGAAGGCGCCGACGCGCGCGCGGTACTCGCGGTACTCCGGGAAGGCGCTCTCCAGCACCGCCTCCTCGTAGCCGATGCGGATGCGCAGCAGCACCAGGTAGACGACCATCACCGCGGTGAACTGCGGGGTCAGGTGGCCCAGCCAGATCCCGGTGTACTGCAGCAGGTACAGCGCGTAGATGGGGTGCCGCGCCCAGCGGTACGCGCCGCCGGTCACCAGCGCGCGGGCCTGGGGGATCAGGCTGAAGGAGCCGCGCAGGTGGTACAGCGGCAGCAGCCCCAGCAGGGCGCCCACCAGCCAGAGCATGAAGCCCGTGTCCTGCAGCGCCACGCTGGCGGACGCGGCCACCCAGTTGCCATCGATCAGCGACGCGCCGCTGGTGAAGGCCAGCATCAGGAACGAGCAGGCCAGCGCCACCACGCGCGGGCGCCAGCCGGGCGCCACCGCCCGCGGCCGCCCGCGCACCAGGTAGGTCAGGCTGATGCCCAGCTCGTGCAGCACGGTAGGCAGCATCAGCAGCCCCAGCGAGGCGCTGGTGGCGAACAGCCAGCACGCCAGCGCCAGGAAGGCCGCGAAACCGGCCCAGTCTCCCGCCGTGCGCCCGCGCGGGGTCGTCGTCTCGCTCACGTCCACTCCTCTTTCTCTCACGATTCCGCCGGCGCGGGGGCGCCGCCGAAGACGCCGGTGCGGCGCCCGTACCACTCCACCACCCGCCCCGCCGCCCACCAGACGGCCACCGCGCCGGCGACGGCCGCGTAGCCGTCCAGCGCGTAGTGCCACCCCAGGTGGACCGAGCCCACCAGGACCAGCGCCGCGTAGGCCCACAGCGCCGCGCCCAGCGCGCGGTGCACGCGCCACCCCGCCAGCGCAAAGAGCACCGCGATGGCCACGTGCAGGCTGGGCATGGCGGAGACGCCGTAGCCGCCCGGGTCGCCGGTGGCGAAGTCGCTCCACAGGATGCGCTGCACCTCCGCGGCGGAGAAGCCGACGCCGGCGTCCACGCCGGCCAGGTACTCCACCATGGGGCGGAAGCGCGCGTCGCCGGTCACCAGCTCGTAGTAGCAGGGCCCGGCGGAGGAGAGCAGCGCCGCCATCACCGTCCCCAGCACCACCCAGCAGCCGATGGTGGCCAGGAAGAAGCGGGCGCGCAGCCGGCGGTCCGGGTGCCAGGCCATCAGCACGGTCCCCACGAAGATCAGGCCGAACCATCCCGCCGTATAGGCCACCTGCACGGCCTCCGTCAGGCGCGGGTGGCCCAGCAGCGGCTGCAGCAGCGCCCACGGGTCGTGGCCGCCGTGCAGCCAGCGGTCCGCGTCCGCCAGCGCGCGGTCCAGGCTGAAGGCGTGCACCAGCGGGATGGAGCGCTTGAAGGCCACGAACCACTCGAAGAACACCCCGTACAGCAGCAGCGCCGCCGCCGCCGCCACCGTCCGCTGCACGGAGACGGGGCCCGCCTCCATGGCCTCCCAGGTGGCGGGGGAGCGCAGGCCGCCGCGGGCGCGCTCGCGCAGCGCCCAGCGGACCATCTGCGCCAGCAGCAGCAGGCCGCCGCCGGTCAGCGCCGCGTCGTACAGGGTGACGGTCAGCTCGTTGCCGCGCTCCGGGCTCATCATGCCGATGCCCAGCAGCCGCCACGCGACGAGCCCGGCGGCCACGTACGCGCCCACCAGCACCGCCAGCGGGGCGTGCTCCAGCAGCGCGCGCCGCACCCCGGCAGCGAGCAGCCGGGCCACGGCGATGCCGGGGTCCGGCTGGGTGCCGTCCCGGGGGGCGGCGGGCAGGGCCAGGGCGCGCTCCGTCAACGCGGGCCGTCCATCAGCAGTCGTCGATGGTGCCGTCCGCATCGATGCTGCGGTCGGACCAGGTGCCGGTGGAGGCCAGGCACAGCGGAATGCCGTAGCCGCTGGCGCCGGGGATGGTGTAGTTGTCCAGGTGCGTCGGGGCCTCGTAGCCCACGGTCTGCAGGTCGGCCAGGTTCGTCGTGAAGGCCCCGTGCTGGGCCTTGTAGGTGACCTGCGCCTGGTACACGCTCTTGAGGACCAGGTCCGCCTCCTTCTCCTTGGCGCGGAAGCTCGCGACCTGGAACTTGGGGATCGCGATGGCCGCCAGGATGCCGATGATGACGACCACGATCATCAGCTCGATCAGGGTGAATCCGTGGCGCTTCATCTGCGGGGTTCCGGGTGCGGGAGTAAGGGGAGGCGGGGGGAGGGCGGTCGAAACGCGGCGAGGGGCCGGGATCTGACTCCCGACCCCTCGCGTCGACTGCTCAGGCTGGCTCAGGCTGGATCAGGTGCCCGAGGCGGCCGCGGCGGCGGCGTTGCTCAGCACGCCCGACGTCAGGTTGATGCAGCGGCTGTTGTGCGTGGCCGTGGCCGGGCTCTTGGTCAGGCAGTAGCTGGTCCCGTCGCCGTCCACGTCCGTGTTGAACGAGTAGTTCTTCAGCGAGCCGGCGGAGGGCTGCTCGAAGCCCACGGTCTCCAGGTCCGCCACGTTCGCGGTGAAGGAGCCCTTGTCGGCCTTCCACGTGTTGTTCAGCGTGTAGACCTGCTTCAGGATGCCGTCGGCCTCCTTCTCCTTGGCGCGGTCCGACGCCTTCGTGAACTTCGGGATCGCGATGGCGGCCAGGATGCCGATGATCACGACCACGATCATGAGCTCGATCAGCGTGAAGCCGTCGCGGTTGCGGAGATTGCGCATGGTGTCGCTCCCTAACGTTGGGTGGGGTGGGGTACTTCAGCACGTCAGTCGGTGCTGCCGGCCTGGGGTAAGGCACAGGGTGTGCCGATTGCCCGGCATTCTGCAAGTCGTTGCCACAGGCAGGTTTAGGAGATCGGTATCTCCCGGGCGGGCCGTTCCGCGGGGGCGAGATTGCACGATTCCTTGCAGCGTGCAAGGCACTCCGCCGGTGCCGCGCGGCCGCCCGTGCACGGCGTGCGCGTGCTCCCCGCCGCCTTGCCCCCGCCCCCCGCCGCGCG
>DASTLD010000389.1:0-9791 GCA_035715345.1 Longimicrobium sp. | reverse complement strand
GCAACGCTGAGCAGGTGCGCCTCGGTGCCGGAGGCCACCGGGGACCAGGTGGCCCCACCGTCGGTGGAGCGGCGGATGACGCCGAAGAAGCCGACCGCCGTCAGCACCGGGCCGCTCCCCCACACGCCCTGCAGGAAGATCCGCTCGTCGTGCACCTGCGTCCAGGTGGCGCCGCCGTCGGTGGAGCGCACGACGGCGTACCGGCCCACGGCCACGAAGGTGCTGCCCTCTCCCCAGACGTCGGTCAGCAGCGCGGTGGTCCCGCTGTTCACCGGCGCCCAGGTGGCGCCCGCGTCCGTGGAGCGGACGATGGTGCCGCCGGAGCCGACCGCCACCACCGTGGTGCCGGCGCCCCTCACGCCGAAGAGGTGGCTGGTGGTGCCGCTGCCCGCCGGCGTCCAAGACACGCCGCCGTCGGTGGAGCGCCGGATCTCCCCGCCGCTGCCGACGGCGACGGCCGTGGAGCCCTCGCCCCACACCGCGTTCAGCGCCGCGTCCGCCGCGCCGGCCGCGTCGTTCCAGGTGCGCCCCCGGTCCGTGGAGCGCAGCGCCCCGTCGCCCACCGCGAGCACGCGGCTCCCCTGGCCCCACACGTCCGACAACCCGCCGGTGCGCCCGGGGCTTGCGCTGGCCCAGCTGGCCCCGCCGTCCGTGGAGCGCCAGATGGCCCCGCCGGAGCCCACGGCCACCAGCGTGTTCCCCGCGCCCCCCACGCTCCACAGCCCCGTGCCCCGGCCCCACCCCGGCGCGGACCACGCCGTCCAGGCGGCGCCGTCCGCGGAGCGGATCACCTGCCGCCCGACCACCGCCACGAAGCGGGTGGCGTTGCCCCAGATGGCAAAGACGGACGCGTCCGTGCCCGTGCTCGCCATGCTCCAGGTGGCGCCCCCATCGGTGGAGCGCCGGATCTCCCCGGCGGCGGAGGCGCCGCCCGCGAAGACCGTGGCGCCCCGGCCCCACACGCGGAAGACGGTCCCGGTGAGGCCGGTGCCCGGCGTCCAGCTCGCGCCGGCGTCCGCCGAGCGCAGGGCGGCGCCGTCGAACCCCACCGCCACCATGGCCGCCCCCTCTCCCCACACGTCCTGCAGGTCCCTGGTCGTGCCGCTGGCGACGGCGTTCCAGGTGGCGCCGTCGTCCGTGGAGCGCAGGATGGTGCCGCCGCTACCCACCGCGATCCAGGCGGTGGCGCCGCACCAGACGCCGCTGAGCCCCCGCGTGCCCGTGTTGGGCACGCCCGTCCAGGTGGCGCCGCCGTCGGTGGAGCGGCGGACGGCGCCCTCCGTGCCCACCGCCACGAGCGTCGTCCCCTCGCCGCACACGCCGCCCAGGATGCGCTCCGTGCCGCTGGCGACGATGCTCCACGTGGCGCCGCCGTCGGTGGAGCGGACGATCCGTCCCGCGTCGCCCACGGCCACGAAGGTCGAGCCGCTGCCCCACACGTCGCGCAGCAGCTCCCCGGTCAGCGTACCCTCCCGCCGCTCGAAGGTGAAGTCCGGCGCGAGCGGGTCGGAGCCCGTTCCGTCCCTGCACGCCGCGGCCGCCAGCGCCAGCACGGCCACCGTGCCCGCCATCACCCGCCGCGCGCGCGCGCCGCGGCCCGGTTCAGCAAGGAGGTTTCGCATGGATCGGAGCGGTTGGGGAGAGGGGGGCGCCGGGCACCTCCCCCGGATGCCGCGGACGATGAACCGGCGTAGAACGTACGCGGGCGCCCTTTCAGGACGGCACCGGAAATGGAACGGGCGGGGCCGCCGTGGCGGCCCCGCCCTCTGCTTCGTGGCTCCTCGCGCAGCCTACCGGAACGCGGCCACGGTGGGCGCGGTCAGGTTCAGCACGCGCGCGTTGTCCTCATAGGTGGCGGTGCCCATGACCTGGCCCGTGGACGGGTAGGTCTTGAGCGGGTTGGACCACCACTGGATGCGCGTGCAGTTGCTGCAGTTGTTGCCGTAGGCCATGATCGTCCGCCAGTTCTTGGTGGACGGGATGAAGCCGTGGCCGTACGCGTAGGGGCTGGTGCTGCCGTCCACGTAGCGGTCGTGCCGCGCGCCCTGCAGGTGCCCGATCTCGTGCGCGAACGAGTAGTAGCCCGTGATGCAGCTGTAGTGCGCCACCGCGAAGGCGGACGTCGCCGTGGCCTTGATGGCCGCCGCGATGCCGCACGCCTCGCTGTCGTTGACCACCAGCAGCACCACGTCCGCGCCGTAGGTGTTGCGCAGCGTGTGGACGTTGTCCATCTGCCCGTCCGTGGTGCCCTTCAGGTTGTTCACGTGCGTGGTGAAGCTGCGGCCGGACTCGCTGTAGCTGACCTGCGCCGTGTGCACGCGCACCATGTTGATGGCGATGCCGCTGTTGGTGTAGGACTGGTTGGTCTCGTCCACCGCGAGCTGGATCTTGCTGGAGATGTTGCCCGCCGCGCTGGCGGCGGAGGCCGTGTACACCACCAGCACGTTGATCGTGGACAGCGCGGCGGTGCCGATGGTGCCGTCCTCGGCGGGCGCGCGGGCGGCCTGGACGGCGGCGTCCAGGGCCGGGGTCAGCGAGCCGCTCGGGTTGTCCGGCATGTGCTCCGGAGGGAAGCCGCCCTGGTCGATCAGCGAGACGGCGTGCAGCCCTCCGCCCAGCGGCTCGATGCTGTACAGCGTCGCCTCGCCCAGCCGCACGGACGCCGTCACCCCGCCCTCCGCGTACACCAGCTGCACCCACCCGTCCGTGCCGCGCACGGGGCCGGACCAGGAGATGTCGTCCGCCGCGCGCTTCTGCACGTTCTCGCCCGTGGCCACCACGTTGACGCCCGGCGCCACCGCCAGCCGCACGGCCGCGCCGTGCTGCAGCAGGCCCGCCGGCGCGGCGGAGATGCGCGCCAGGTGCACCGAGGCGGTGCTGGCGCGGCCGCGGATGGTGGACAGCAGGCCCCGCTGCGAGGCGTTGAGCGCCGCGTCGGGGACGATGGTCAGGAGGTTCTCCTGCACCGCGGCGGCGTTCATGGCCGTGGAGGCGGAGGGGTTGGTGTCGTCGGTCTGGCAGGCGGCCAGGGCCAGCGACGCGGACAGGACCAGCGCGAACCGTGCTTTCATGGGTCGTCCTCCAATGGGGATGTGATCCGGCAGGATGCTTTCGCGACGGAATCCGTTCACCTTCTCCGAGCTGCCAAGGCTCGCGCGGCTGGCTGCACTTTCGTGCGGATAGGGAGGGGCGCAGCACGGGGGATGCGGACGGCGCGGCACGACACCGTCCACGAGTCCGGGACCGTTCTGGGGAGCGGAAAAATCAGCGTTTTGCGGTGGGAACGGGCACAAGGATAACGAGCCGCATCCCCCTGTCAAGAATTATGTTTCCGCGCCGTCCCATCACGTGGGGTGCGGCATCGATTTTCGGATGTTTGGTCCTGAACGGCCCGATGGCGATCCACCGCGCCCCGTTGGATGCGCATGTTCCGCGCCGTAAGACGCACCAGCACACGCGGTCCCGGAGAGGGTGATGCGGGTCGGCGGAGCGGCGGGCGGCTGGAGTGTGAATCGGCCGTGTCGATTCCGGCGGGACTCGTTCGACGTGAGGGCAGAGACACGGAGCGCCCGTCCGGCCGCCCGGCTTCTACCCACCACCCGAGGAGACCACCATGTTGCAGACGCCGCGAATCGCCCGGCAGCTCACGGCCGCGCTGGCCACGCTGTTCGCCGCCGCCGCACCCGTCCACGCGCAGGGAGAGAAGGCCGTCGTGCAGACCCCGACCGCGAGCCGGCCGGCGCCCGTCCGCAGCGGATACGTTCCCGCCAACGGCCTCCGCTACTACTACGAGATCCACGGCCAGGGCGAGCCGCTGCTGCTGCTGCACGGCGGCCTGGGCTCCATCGAGATGTTCGGCCCGGTGCTGGGCATCCTGGCGCGGGGGCGGCAGGTGATCGCCGTGGACCTGCACGGCCACGGCCGCACCGCGCTGGGCGACCGCCCCATCCGCCACGCGGACATGGGCGACGACCTGGCGGTGGTGCTGCGGGAGCTGGGCTACGCGCAGGTCGACGTGCTGGGCTACTCGATGGGCGGCGGGGTCGCCTTCCGGCTGGCGGCGCAGCACCCGGAGCTGGTGCGCCGGCTGGTGCTGGTGTCCGCCGGCTTCGCGCGGGACGGCTTCTATCCCGAGATGCTGCCCCAGCAGGCGGCGGTGTCGTCGGCCCTCTTCGAGCAGATGAAGCAGACGCCGATGTACCAGTCGTACGCCGCCATCGCCCCGCATCCCGAGGACTTTCCGCGGCTGCTGGACCGCATGGGCGAGCTGATGCGCGAGCCGTACGACTGGTCCGAGGACGTGGCGAAGCTGACCATGCCCGTCATGCTCGTCTTCGGCGACAGCGACATGTACCGCCCGGAGCACGTGGTGCGCTTCTACCAGCTCCTGGGCGGCGGGCAGCACGACGCGGGCTGGATGCGCGAGCACATGCCGCGCAACCGCCTGGCCATCCTGCCGGACCTGACGCACTACGAGATGTTCATGGCGCCCACGCTGGCCGGCACCGTGCTGCCCTTTCTGAACGGCCAGAGCGGCGCGCCGAGTTGGGCCGCGCAGGTGCAGCAGCAGCAGGACTGACGCGGTCCCATTGCTGGATGCCGAACGGCCGGGGCGCGGGTCTCGCGCTCCGGCCGTTCCGTGTGCATCATCGCTGAATCCGCTGCAGCGCCCTCACCACCCTCTTCCAACCGGCGATCCCGTGAGCCGCTTCCACCCCGGCTTCTTCCACGACGTCTACCGCGACACGCCGCCGTGGGACATCGGCGCCGCCCAGCCCGCGCTGCTGGCGCTGCTGGACGAGCACCCGCCGGCGGGCTCGGTGCTCGACGCCGGCTGCGGCTCCGGCGATACCGCCATCGCGCTGGCGATGCGAGGGATGCGCGTGGTCGGAGTCGACATCGTGGAGGCCGCCATCGCCCAGGCGCGCGACAAGGCCGCCGCGCTCCCGCCGGAGACCGCGCGGCTGCTGGAATTCGAAGTGGGCGATGCGCTGCGCCCGTCGCTGCTGCGCCGGCGCTTCGGTGCGGTGGTGGACTCGGGCTTCTTCCACGTGCTGGAGCCCGACACGCGTGAGGGCTTCGTGGACGAGCTCGCGGCCGCGCTGCTGCCGGGCGGACGCTACTACCTGCTGGCGTTCGCGGTGGAGTTCGACATGCCCAATACGCCGCTCAAGGTGACAGAGGACGAGCTGCGAACGCGGTTCACCGCGGAGCGCGGCTGGCGCATCCTGGCGCTTCGGCCCGCGCAGTTCGAGAGCCGCATCGCCCCCGTCCCCGCCCTCGCCGCCTGCATCGAGCGGATAGGGGCGGAGCAGACCTGATTCCGCGGTTCCTGGCACGCTCCCGGCTCACCACGCGCCGTCTTGATGATACGCGAGCGACCGGTAGATTGAACGAATGAAGGTACGCGATGTGATCCGGCTGATCGAATCGGGAGGCTGGCTCCTGGCGCGTACCCGCGGGAGTCACCGTCAGTACACGCATCCGGACAAGCCCGGCCTGGTAACCGTGCCCGGACACCTGTCGGACGACCTCGCCCCCGGCACGCTGAACAGCATCCTCAAGCAAGCGGGGCTCAAGTGATGAAGCGATATCTCGTGGTGGTGGAGCGGACGGAGACCGGCTTTTCCGCGTACTCACCCGATCTCCCGGGCTGCGTCAGCACCGGGCGTACCCGCGAGGAGATCGAGGCGAACATGCGGGAGGCGATCGAGTTCCACGTCGAAGGCCTGCAGCTGGAAGGCCTGCCCGTTCCCGAGCCCAGCAGCGAATCCGCGTACATCAACGTCGCGGCCTGAATCCTCCCGCTCCGCGTCCTCTGCGCCCTCCGCGGCTCCGCGTGAGACATCAGCGGCTCAGTCGTCGAAGATCTCCTTCCAGAGCCAGACCAGGATCGGGAAGCAGAGCAGGACGGCGAGGAAGTAGAGGACGGTGCCCAGCGTCGTGAACCACTCCCGCTCGCCGCGCAGGTACAGCACGGCGCCGCCCACCACGACGATCGGCGGGATCCACAGCAGCATGAGGACGAGGTCCTCGAAGAACACGGAGAGCGCCGCGACGAGCACGACGACTCCCACCACCACGAGGACGATCGCCCAGGTTTCCATCTGCTTCCCGTTGCCGGTGGGATCGAGGGCCATGCGGCCGGCGGATGATCGGCCCGTGCCGCATCATTCAACGCGCGCCCGGCGGAGGCAAGAGAACGATGCTGGACGCGCGAAAGGCCGGGGCGGCGATGCCCCGGCCTTTCGCGTGCCGTCGTGCGGAGCCGCTTACGGCTCCACGAGCGTCAGGTTGAGTCCCGCCTCGTGGGCCATCTCGATGGCGCGCGCGATGGTCGTGCCCAGCACGAAGCCGTGCTCGACCTTCGTCTCGATCCCGTTGTACGCCACCTCGCCGGTCGCGACGCCCAGGTGCGTCAGCACGCCGATGGCGCGCGTGCCGGAGAAGCTCAGGCCGTCGGGCTCGCAGGCGATGATGCCGGACCCGGAGTCGCCCGGCGCGGCCACGAAGTCGCCGTACCAGGAGGCCGCGTCCGAGCCGCCGCCCACGCCCACGCGGGCCTTGGTCACGAACAGCTCGCCGGTGACGGTGCCGTTGCCGAAGTGGCAGGCGTACTGGCCGAACTCCATCGTCTCCACGCCCTCGAAGCCGCCCCACACCGGCAGCGCGGCGCGGACCAGGTGCGCGGCCTCGGCCGGGATCTCCACCACGCCGAAGTCGTTGCCCACGTCCTCGGTGGCGGTGGGATCGGTCTGGCGCGCGTAGGCCACCTTGCCGAGCCGCACCACGGTGCCCACGAGCTGCATCGCGTCGAAGTTGCCCTCGCAGCCCGTCACGCAGACGTCCACCGTGACGCCCGACGCATCGAAGTCGGCGCCCTCGCCGTGCGTGGACTTGGCCGTGGCGGAGACGAAGCAGTGGCCCGCCGCGCCCAGGTACAGCTTGTTGCCCTCGCGCCACACGAAGTTGGCCGAGCAGCCGTAGGTCCCGTCGTTGGGGATGGTGATGAGGATGGGCGAGCCGGGGCCGATGCCCTCCGCGCCCGCGGGCAGGAGCAGGTGGGGCTCCTTGCGGATCGTCTTGTTCAGCCACTTGGTGACGTTGATCTTCGGCTTCTTCAGCTTGGTGTCGCCGGAGCCCAGCGGCAGCAGGCTGGCCGCGGCGGTGGCCTCCGGCGCCGTGGGCGCGGGGGCCAGGTCGGAGCAGGCGGCCAGGGCGGCGGCAAGGCCAAGGACGGCGAACGGTGTCAGCAGACGCATGGATCCTCCTCGAAGCGCGGGAAAAAGAATGGGCGGAATACCACGGTGGGTCTGTGGCCGGGGGCCACGGGCAAACACGGCCCCCCCGTGAGGCATCCGGTGTGCCTCGTGCGGACCGATGCCGTGCCGGACCTGAGGCCTTCCGCCTAGGTGAATTCCTCGCAATCACTTACACGCTCGCTGCCAAAATCTCCCCGGCCGGGCAGCCCGCTCCCACCACCATGAGAAAGCGTCCGCCTGCACAATTACAGTGAAACCATAAGCCGAAAGATGCACGCTTTATATGCATCACGCGATAGCAAAAAAGGAGCGAACTCTTCTGCGTTTCCGGGGATCATGGGCGTAGCCGCCGGTTCTCCGCGCCCTCCGCGGCTCCGCGTGAGACCGCTGCTCCCCGCCTTCCCCCGCCCCGCGCCCGCGGCTATCTTCCGCGCCCTGAAATCCCCCGGCACTCGAGCGGTCCAAGCAGGCTCTTGCAGCACGTCCCGCACTACCTCCGCGAGCTGAACCCCGAGCAGCAGCAGGCCGCCCTCGCCACCGAGGGGCCCGTGCTGGTGCTGGCCGGCGCCGGGTCCGGCAAGACCCGCACGCTGGTCTACCGCATTGCCCACCTGATCCACGGCAGGAAGGTGGACCCGCGGCGCATCCTGGCCGTCACCTTCACCAACAAGGCGGCCATGGAGATGCGCGAGCGCGTGGCGCGCATCGTGGGGCGCGAGGCAAAGGGAGTGCTGCTCTCCACCTTCCACTCGCTGGGCGCGCGCATCCTGCGCGAGCACGGGCAGAAGATCGGGCTGCCGAAGGACTTCTCCATCTACCCCACGAGCGACCAGGCCGCGGCGGTCAAGCGCATCCTGCTGGAGGAGGTGCACGTCAGCGCCACCGCCGGCGACGACACGTACGACCCCAAGCGCGTGCTGTACGCCATCAGCGACTGGAAGAACCGCATGGTCACGCCCGAGGAGGCCGTCCGCGAGGTGGCCGGGGGGCGCATGCGCGACAACCGCTCGGACGACTACGCGGTGCTGGCGGCGGACGTGTACCCGCGCTACGAGCACACCCTGCGCGCGGCGGGCGCGTGCGACTTCGACGACCTGCTGCTGCTGCCGGTGCGGCTGCTGCGCGACCACCTGGAGGTGCGCGAGGCGCTGTGGCGGCGCTGGCAGTACCTGATGGTGGACGAGTACCAGGACACCAACGGCGCCCAGTTCGAGATGGCGCGCCTGCTGGCCGGCCCCCTCAAGAACCTGTGCGTGGTGGGCGACGACGACCAGTCCATCTACGCGTGGCGCGGCGCGGACGTCCGCAACATCCTGGACTTCGAGCGGCACTTTCCCGGCGCGCGGGTCGTCGTCCTCGAGGAGAACTACCGCTCCACGCAGCGCATCCTGGACGCGGCCAACGCGGTCATCGCCAACAACACGGCGCGCAAGGAGAAGCGGCTGCGCACGGCCAACGGGCCCGGCCCCAAGATCGACTACTGGGAGCTGAACGAGGAGAACGGCAAGAGCGCGGACGAGCTGGAGGCGGAGATGGTGGCGCGCGAGATCGGCGTGCGCCGCTGGCACGAGAAGCTGCAGTGGGGCGACTTCGCCGTCCTCTATCGCACCAACCTGCAGTCGCGGCCGCTGGAAGAGGCGCTGCGCGCGGCCAACATTCCCTACCGCGTGGTGGGCGGCACCTCGTTCTTCGACCGCAAGGAGGTGGCGGACTGCGTGGCCTACCTCAAGCTGTGCCTGAACCACAAGGACGAGGTGGCGCTGCGGCGTATCGTCAACTACCCGGTGCGCGGCATCGGGCGGACCACGCTGCTCAAGCTGGTGGAGGCGCGCGCCCCCGGCGAGCCGCTGTACGACACGCTGAAGCGCGCGGCATCCATCGACGGCATCAGCAGGGCGCAGGCGGAGGCGGTGCGCGCCTTCGTGGAGCTGATGGAGGAGCTGCGCACGGAGGCGGCCGCCACCCAGGCCGCCGTCTCCGCGGGGATGACCGACGGCGGGCGGACGCTGTACGCCTTTGCGCGCGAGCTGGTCAAACGCGTGCGGCTGGAAGAGGCGGTGCGCGCGGACAACGCCAGGAGCGAGCGCGCGGCGGAGGTGCGGGTGGACATCCTGCGCGACTTCCTGGAGTCGCTGCGCCGCTACGAGGAGCGCGCCTGGGCGGAGCGCCCGCTGCCCGACGAGGAGGAGGGATGGGAGCCGCCCGCCCTGCGCGCCTTCCTGGAGCGCGTCTCCCTGAGTGACGAGGACGACCGCAAGGAGGAGCAGGACGACGAGCCGAACCTGGCCACGCTGATGACCATGCACGCGGCCAAGGGGCTGGAGTTCGCGCACGTGTTCATCGTGGGGCTGGAGGAGGAGATCCTGCCGCACAGCCGCAGCGTGGACATGGTGTCCGAGTCGGAGGGGATGGACCCCATCAGCGAGGAGCGGCGGCTGTTCTACGTGGGCATCACCCGCGCGCGGCACCGGCTTACGCTCAGCGGGTGCGCCACCCGCCGCCAGCGCGGCGACCTGATCATCCGCCAGC
>DASTLD010000388.1:0-11988 GCA_035715345.1 Longimicrobium sp. | reverse complement strand
CACCTGGAGTCGCTCGCTCCCTACCGCCACTGCTGAATCCATGGGCATCTTCGACCGACTGAGGACGCTGCTCTCCTCCAACATGAACGATCTGATCGCCCGGGCCGAGAACCCGGAGAAGATGCTCGAGCAGGTCATCATCGACATGCGCGAGCAGCAGACCAAGGCCAAGCAGGAGGTGGCCCTGGCCATCGCCGAGGAGCGCAAGCTCAAGGCGCAGGTGGAGCAGGAGGCCCGCCAGGCGCAGGAGTGGGAGCGCCGCGCCATGATGGCCATCCAGCAGAACCGCGAGGACCTGGCGCGCCAGGCGCTGCTCCGCCAGCAGGAGTACGCGGAGCGCGCGCGCAGCCTGCACGAGACGTGGCAGCGCCAGGCGGCGGACACGGAGCGGGTCAAGGACGCCCTGCGGCAGCTGCAGACCAAGATCGAGGAGGCGCAGCGCAAGAAGAACCTGCTCATCGCCAAGCAGAAGCGGGCGCAGGCGCAGCGGCGCATCCACGAGACCATGGCCGGCCTGTCGGACACCTCGGCGTTCGAGACCTTCGAGCGCATGGCGCAGAAGATCGAGCACAACGAGCGGCTGGCGCTGGCCAGCGCCGAGGTGGCGGAGGAGCTGAGCGGAGACTCGCTGGAGAAGCAGTTCAAGAGCCTGGAGGCGGGCGCCACCAGCGAGGACATCGAGTACCGGCTGCTGGAGATGAAGCAGCGGCTGGGCCTGCCCACCGGCCAGCCCGCCGCGGGCGCGCAGCCGCTCGCGGCCGGCGCCGGCGCCCCGCAGCTGGGCGCGGGCACCGGCACCGCCGCGCCCGGCCACGACGCCTACGCGCGCGACGCGGAGCTGGTGCCCGACGACGGCAGCGCGCACACCGCGCCGGAGGCGCCCGGCGGCCGCCCCGCGCTGCCGCCCCTGTCCAACCCCACGCAGGCGCAGCCCGGCGGCGGGCTCAACGACCGCGACCTGGCCGCGCAGATCGACTCGCTCCGCAACGGATGAGAACGGCGAGTGCCTGGTGCCAAGTGCCTGGTGCCTAGTTGAACCGACTAGGCACTAGGAACTAGGAACTAGGCACTTCTTTTTTTCGCTTACGCATGTCCAAGCCCACCCCCGCCGACAGCCGTCCCTCGCCGTTCTCCGTCCTGGTGGCGGCGGTGTTCACGGTGCTGCTGCTGCTGTTCGTGTACAGCGTGGCGGAGGTGCTGCTGCTGCTGTTCCTGGCCGCGCTGTTCGCGCTGTACCTGACCGCCATCACCGACTTCCTGCACGAGCGCTTCAACGTGCCCCGCATGCTGGGGGTGCTGGCGGCGCTCGTGCTCTCGCTGGTGGCGGCCACGGCGGTGGGGTGGCTCATCGTGCCGCCGGTGGCGCGGCAGACGCAGGCGCTGCTGACCGCGCTGCCCAACCAGATCACCGTCTGGGTGGAGAGCCTGCGCCAGCTCGCGGTGGACTACCCGCTGATCGCCGCGGTGCTGCCGCCGGAGCAGCTGGAGGAGCAGCTCTCCGGCATCGCCAGCAGCGCGGGGCAGTACGCGGCGGGGCTGTTCCCCGTGGTGTTCGACACGCTGCACGCGCTGATCAACGCCATCAGCGTGCTGGTGATGGGCGTCTACATGGCCGTGCGGCCCGACACCTACCGCGAGGGCATCATCTCCCTGGCCCCGCCGGTGCACCGCGAGCTGGTGCGCGACATCCTGGCGGACCTGGCGCGCTCGCTGCGCGCGTGGATCGGCGGGCAGCTCCTGGCCATGCTCTTCCTGGGCGTGCTGACCTGGATCGGCCTGGAGATCCTGAACGTGCCGTTCGCGCTGGCGTTCGGCGTGTTCACGGGCGTGGCGGTGATGGTGCCCTTCTTCGGCACGCTGGTCTCCACGCTGCTGCCCGCGCTGTTCGTGCTCTCCAGCCAGGGCGTGGTGGGCGCGCTGCTGGTGGTGCTGCTGGGCGTGGTGATCCACCTGGTGGAGGCCAACTTCGTGCACCCGCTCATCATGGAGCGCCGGGTGCACCTGCCGCCGGTGCTCTCCATCCTGAGCGTGCTGATCATGGCGGACCTGCTGGGCATGATCGGCCTGCTGGTGGCGGTGCCCGTGCTGGCCACGGTGATGGTCATCGTGCGGCGCATCTACGTGCACCGCGTGCTGGAGGGAAAGGGCTTCCGCCGCTTCATGCGCGATGCCCCCAGCGAGGTCCGCCTGCCGGAATCCGCCGTACGCGCCCCCGCCGGCACCGCCAGCATCCCCGCCATCCTCGAGGACGCCGGCGCCGCCCCGCGCTGACATCGCACTTTCGCACTTTCGCACTTTCGCACTCACGCACTCGCCGCCGGATGCGCCACGCCCTGACCGAGTACCGCTACCTCGTCGTCGCCGAAGGCAAGTTCGGCCCGCTCTCCAGCAAGACCGCCAACAGCGCCATCCGCTTCATCCCGGAGCGCGTGGTGGGGGTGCTGGACTCCGCGCAGGCGGGGCGGCCGGTGGAGGACGTCTTGGGCTTCGGCGGCGCGCTGCCGGTGGTGGGCACGCTGGACCAGGGGCTGCGGCTGGGCCCCACGGCGCTGCTGATCGGCATCGCGCCGCAGGGGGGCGGGTTGCCGCCGGAGTGGCGGCCCATGCTGCTCCAGGCCCTGGCGGCGGGGCTGCACCTGGTGAGCGGGCTGCACGTGCACCTGGGCGACGACCCGGAGCTGGCGGATGCGGCGCGCCGGCACGGCGTGCGCATCCACGACCTGCGCAGGCCGCCGGCGGACCTGCCGGTCAGCACCGGCGCCGCGCGGCTGGTGGACGCGTTCACCGTGCTGACGGTGGGCACGGACTGCAACATCGGGAAGATGACGGCCGGCCTGCGCATCCGCGACGCCCTGCGCCAGCGGGGGACGCGCGTGGGCTTCGCGGCCACCGGGCAGACGGGGATCCTGATCGAGGGCTGGGGGATCGCCGTGGACGCCGTGGTGGCGGACTTCATCGGCGGGGCGGCGGAGCGGCTGGTGCTGGAGGCCGCGAAGGACAGCGAGGTGGTGCTGGTGGAGGGGCAGGGCTCGCTGGTGCACCCCGGCTACTCGGGGGTCACGCTGGGGCTGCTGCACGGCTCGCTGCCGGACGCGATGATCCTCTGCCACCAGCCATCGCGGGCGTGCCCGTATGGCAGCGGCGGCGCGTACGCGTGGATGCCGCTGCCCGGCGTGCCGGAGATGATCCGCATCTGCGAGGGCGCCATCGCCCCGCTGCGGCCGTCCAGGGTCATCGGCGTCGCCCTCAACACCTACGACCTGGACGAGGCCGCCGCCCGCGACGCCGTCCGCCGCCACGAGGACGAGACCGGCCTGCCGGCGACGGACCCCGTGCGCTTCGGCGCGGAGCCGCTGGCGGACGCCATCCTGCGCGCCCGCGCCGCAGCCCCGGCCTGACCGCGCCGCCTCAGCGCAGCCGCCGCGACGTGCCCGCCGCCGGGTCCACCAGGTAGTAGGCGCGCCCGTCGCGCACGTCCACCAGCAGCCTGCCGCCCGGGGCCGCGCTCACCTCGCTGATGCGCGGCGCGGGGATGCCCACGTCCGCGGGCAGGCGAAAGACCTCGCGCTCGGCGTCCGGCCCCAGGAAGCGCACGGCGTCGCGCGTCCACGCCGCGTGGCCGCCCGGCACGGACACCATCCCCACGTACAGCTGCGGCGGCTCCTCCTGGCGCCAGGTGGCGCCGCCGTCCGCGGTGCGGAACCGCCTGGGGACCCCGTTGTGGACCGTCCCGTCCACGAAGCCCGCGCGCCCGCCGGCGTCGAAGTGCAGCGCCGTCGGCACCTGCACGTACGGCATCCGACGCGCGTTCCCGTCCGTGGGCAGCAGCACGTTGCGCGCGCGGAAGCCGCCGTCCGCCGGCTCCAGCCGCCGCACGCCGCCCAGGTAGGAGAAGAGCGTGACCTGGCCCGTGGGGTGGACGAACACGGCGGCCGCCCCGCCCTCCGCCCACTCGTCCACGCGGCTCCAGGTGCGGCCCCGGTCGCGCGAGGCCAGCAGGAAGCCGTGCGGGCGCGTGCCGCCGGTCCCGCCGCCGTAGAACGTCTGCCCCGCGTCCGTGCGCTCGGCCGCCTCGTGCCGGCGGCCGCCGTAGGCGTACCACGCGGTGTCCGTCTGGATGACCCCCACCACGTCCCAGCCGCGCAGCGTCTCCACCGGCCGCGCCCGGCGGCCGCCGCGGGCCACGCGCACCGCGGCGCCGCGGCCGTCCCACAGCAGCGCCTCGTCCGGCGGAGCCAGCGCCAGGCCGGCCGCCGGGAAGGGCAGCATGGCGAGCCGGTGCCAGGTGCGCCCGCCGTCGTCGGAGCCGTAGACGTGGTGCGCGGTGGCGCCCCACAGCCGGCTGCCGTCGTGGCGCGCGCGGTCCACCCGGCGCACGCGGTGCGCGCTGGTCACCGGGCGCGTGTAGACGCGGCGCCCGGGGCGGAAGGCGAACAGGCCCTCGTCCTCGTCCAGCGCGTACAGCGTGCCCCGGTGCGCCGCCAGGTGCCGCGGCCGGGCGTGCAGCGGCTCGTCGGACAGCCGCTCCACGCGCAGGTCCGGGTGGATGCGCAGCGGGCGCCGCTCCGCGTCCAGCCCGTACAGGTCGCCGGTCCACGGGTCGCGCACCAGCACCGCCACGCCGGGCACGTGCTGCCACCGCACCGGCTCCCGCGCCGAGTGGAAGAGCGAGCCGTCCTGCAGCGCCAGCAGCCGGCCGCCCACCACCGCCACGGCCTCCGTCCAGCCGTCCTCGCCCTCCTCCGGCTGCAGCGGGCCGGCGCGCTGGTCCCGCGGCGTGGGGACGGCGCGCCAGGTGCGGCCGCCGTCGGTGGTCAGCTTGATGGCGTTGCCCAGCGCGCCCGCGATGGCGAAGCCGTCCGGCTCCACGTGGATGGCCTTGAGCCGCGTGCGGTCGTCGAACGGCGTGGAGAGGTGCGTCCAGGTGCGCGCGTAGTCGCGGGTGTGGTGCAGCCTGCCGGACGAGCCGCCCATCCACGCCTGCCCGCCGCGCCCCACGAAGACGGTGTAGATCCAGGCGTCGTCGCCAAAGGAGACCGGCTGCCAGGTGCGCCCGCCGTCCGTGGTGCGGTAGATGGCGTCGTGCAAATCCAGGTTGCCGGCGTTCAGGCGGCCGCTGCCGAACGCGGTGTCCCCGTCGAAGAAGTCGACGCGCTCCGGCCGGGGCAGCCGGAACTGCGCGTCGAAGTCGAACTGGTGGGCGGGGTCCTCCCAGTCCACCTCCGGCGGCTCCGCGGGCGTGCCCGGCGCGGGGCGCCAGTCGCCGGTGATGCTGTCCGCCGTGTAGCGCTGGTCCAGTGCGCCCACGAGCCAGAGCGTCCCTGCCGGGGTGATGGCGACGTGGCTCACGAACTCCATCGGCACCTCGCCGCGGAGGTCGCGCGCGGTGTCGGGGGCGGCGGCGCGATCCGAGCCGGCGCGGGCGTCGGGGCGGTCGCAGGCGGCCAGCGCCAGGAGCAGGAGGGGAAGGGAGCGGCGCATGGGGAGGGAATCGAGCGTGGGGCGATGAAAGCGGCCGTGGCCACGGGGGATGACGAGGCGGAACGCGCGGGGGATGGGCGTTCTGGCGCCGCCCGGACGGGGTGCGTCGTGTGGTGAAGCGCGGCTAGGGCGCGCGCGCGGCGATCGCCTCGCGCAGGGCCTCCGCGTGCTGCACGAACGGCCGGCTCACGTGCCCCGCGGCGACGAGCGACTCCATCGTCCGCAGCGCCTCACGGGCGTCGTCCACGCGGTCCTGCTCCAGCCGCGCGGAGCCGTACGCGGCGAGCTGCCAGCATCGTGGCGGGGAGGGTCTTCATGGAGCGGGGACGGGGTGCCGCGGAGGGCCGCCCGCCGCGGCAGGCGCGGCGGGCGGGTGAGTCTACCACTGGATGGTGCCCTGCTTGCTGGTGTCCACCTCTTCGGCGTCGCCGGTCTTGTAGAGGAACTTCTCGGTGTTCTCCAGCAGGAACTGCTTCGCCTCGGGCTCGCGCAGGTTCAGGCCGTAGTGGTTGATGAGCATGGTCTGGTACTTGAGCCACTCCGCCCAGCAGACGTGGCAGATCTCGGCGTGGATGCGCTTGCCCAGCTCGTTGTTGAACGGCGCGAAGGGCAGTCCGGCGCGGGTCTGTCCGCAGCGCACGCAGGTAACGTCGGCCATCGTTCGGTTCCTCTCGTCGGGTACAGGTCCGCCCGAATGTAACCGGCCGTGCCATCCCCGTACAACCATCGATCCGTGAGCGAACCCATCCCCGCGCGCCTGTCCGACGGCGGGCGCACCGCCACCTGGAACCCCGCCGTGACGCGCGCCGCGCGCGTGCTGCTCCGCGTGCGCACCGCTGCCGGCGCCGTGGAGGAGCGCCCCTCCATGAATAGCGGCCGCGCCCGCGTCCGCGAGGGCGAAGCGATCGAGGGCGTCTGCGCGGACGAATAAAAGAAAATCACGCAGAGGACGCGGAGGTTCAAAAGAGAGGACGCAGAGGAACTGCACTGGTTCTTCTCTGCGTCCTCTCTGTTCGACCTCTCTGTTTTCCTCTGCGTGATTTTCTTTGCATTCGGTTGGTGACGTGGAGCCAGACGGCGCGGGAGATGTCGGCGCCCACGCGCTGGGCCACGTCCGCGTCCGCGAAGCCGCGGGTGAGGACGACCAGCACGTACGGCGCGCGGCCGGGCGGGTAGACCAGGGCCGCGTCGTGCTGGATGCGGGTGATGTTGCCCGTCTTGTTGGCCACGCGCGTCCCCGGCGGCAGGCCGGCGGGGATCATCCCCGTGAACTCCTGGCGCCCCAGGATCTCCTGCATCTCCCGGGCGGCGGCGGGGCCCACGACGGCCGGGTCCTGCACCGCGGCCATCACCCGCATCAGCGCGTAGGCGGTGGTCTGGTTGTTCATCCCCGCCCGGTACGCCGCGTTGTCCTCCACCCCGCGCAGCACGCGCATCTGCCCCGCGCCGATGCGCTCCATCAGCACGCGGATGCGCGCCGGCTCGGCCAGCGCGATCAGCTCGTTCGTCGCCAGGTTGCTGGAGCGCGTGATCATCAGGTGGATCAGCTCGCGCACGGGCACCCGCTGGCCGATGCGCGCGTACAGCGTCGAGTCGCTGTCGTCCGCGGGCGAGAGCGAGTAGCGCCCGCCGTCCGCGATGCTGGTGAACTCGTTGCGCACCGGCACCGCGTCGTCCATGGAGACCTCGCCGGCGTGCGCGCGGCGGAACAGCTCCATCATCACCGGCACCTTCATGGTGCTGGCCGCGTGCATCACCTTGTGGGCGTCCACCAGCAGCGAATCGCCCGTGGCCAGGTCCAGGAACGCGACGGACACCTCCGCCGTGTCCGCCGCCGCCGCGCGGATGATGGCGCGCACCTCGCCTTCCAGCGCGCTCACGTCCCGCGGCGCGGGTGAGGGGTTGGCGGGCATGCAGGCGGCGGCCAGGGTCAGCGGGAGCAGGAGGCGTTTCATCGCGCGATGCGGGCGGGGGTGTGGAGAAACACGAGTGCCTAGTTCCTAGTGCCAAGTGCCAAGTTAACAGCGGTTCAACTAGGCACTAGGCACCAGGCACTAGGCACTTCTGTTCTCGTCCTTCTCCCCGCTCGCGTCGGCCGGCCCTCCGCCGCGGCGGAAGCGGTCGAGCTGGCGCCGCGACGAGTCCAGCACGTCCTGCGTGCGCCGGATCAGCTCGCGGGTGCGCTCGATCAGGTCGGAGACGGGCCCGCCGCCGCCGGGCGCGGGGGCGGGCGCGGGGTCGTCAGGCATCGTCCTCCCCCTCCGTGGCGGCGTGCTGCGCCGGGCGCCGCTGCACCGGCTGCGCGGTCTGCGCCAGCGGCCACAGCTCCGCCTCCGGCAGCTCCTCCCACCCCGGCGGGACGGGGTGCAGCCGCCGCTTCTCGTCCGCGCACTCGAAGCACAGCCACCCGTCTGCCATCGTGGCCGGAAGAAAGAGGTCGCTCTTGCGGCTGGGGGCCACGTTCCACACCTGCCAGGCCCGCCCCAGCGGGTCCACGAAGCTGCGCACCATGACCGGACCGCCCCCCCGAACGGGAATGCGCGGGCGGGCTGCAGGTTCCGCACCCGGCCGCCCGCGCTCGGCGGCAGGGTGCGGGGGGTGGACGCTGGCCCGCATCGTGCTTCGAACCCCGGGCTCCAACGGCGGGAAAGGGTGCTCCGGAATCCACGGATGGAAATCACCATCAACTGCAAGGTGGCCTCCGCCCTGGCGGAGATGATGCGGGAGCAGCGCGAGGACCTGACCCGGCGCTGGCTGGACCGCATCGCCGCGCGCGTGGACATCGACCCCAACACCATCTTTCCCACCGACGAGCTGCTGGACCACGTCCCGCTGCTCATGGACCGCATCGCCGACTACCTGGAGAACCCGGCGGACGAGATCACCGCCGACGCCTCCGTGACCGGCAAGGCGCTGGAGCTGGGCGAGCTGCGCTACCAGCAGGGCTTCGACGCGCACCAGATCCTCAAGGAGTACGAGATCCTGGGCGGCGTGCTGTTCGCCTTCATGGTGCGCTGCGTGGAGGAGATCGACGAGCCCTGCACGCGCGCCGAGCTGCTGGCCTGCGCCCAGCGGCTGTTCCGCGCCATCTCCGTGATCCAGCAGGTGACCACCAGCCAGTTCCTGCGCCTGGCCGCGGAGCGCGTGCGCGAGCGCGAGGAGCGGCTGCGCGGCTTCAACCGCATGGTCAGCCACGAGCTCAAGAACCGCCTCAGCTCCGTGCTGGGCGCCGGGCAGCTCCTGGCGGACCCGGACATCACCTCCAACGCGGACCGCCGCGCGCGATTCGCCCGCATGGTGGTGGACAACGCGGAGGGGATGCAGGAGGTGCTGCAGAACCTGATCGAGCTGTCGCGCACCGACCCGGACGCCCGCCGCGGGCGCAACGTGCCGCTGCCGCGCGTGGCCGCGGAGGTGTGCCGCCAGCTCCGGGAGATGAGCGCCGCGCGCGGGGTGCAGGTGCACATCGAGACGCTGCCCGAGGTGGAGGTCAACGCCGGGGCGGTGGAGCTGTGCCTGACCAACTACGTGTCCAACGCGGTCAAGTACGCGGACCCCGGCAAGCGCGACCGCTGGGTGCGCGTCACCGGCGAGCTGCGCGACGCGCGCGACGGCGGGCGCGAGCTGGTGGTGGCGGTGGAGGACAACGGCCTGGGCGTGCCGGACGAGGCGCGCGAGCAGCTCTTCACGCGCTTCTACCGCGCACACCGCACGGTGACGGGGGTGGAGGGCACGGGGCTGGGCCTGAGCATCGTGCGCGAGACGGTGGAGACGCTGGGCGGCCAGGCCTGGGCGGAGTTCGACCGCGACGAGGGGACGCGCTTCCTGATCTCCATCCCCGTGCGGCGCACCGTGGAGCGCGGGGCCGGCGCGCCGGAGCCCGCGCCGGCCGGCGCCACCGCCTGAGGCTTTCGCGCGGGGGGTGCGCGCCGTAGCTTTCCCCGTGGCGGAACCCCGGCCGCGCCCGCACGGTAAACCCAAGCCGTGGCACGGGTTGCGGCCCCTTTCCCATCCGAGCTGGACGTCCCTTCGGCAGGATTCCGGATAGATGCACACCATCGACAGCGGCCGCCGCGCCACGCGCGTGGAGGCCATCAAGAGCGAGATCGAGAAGCACCTGACCTACACGCTGGCCCGCGAGAGCGCCACCGCGCCCGAGCGCGACGTGTTCATGAGCACGGCGTGGACGGTGCGCGACCACCTGGCGCGGCGCTGGGCGGCCACCAACGCGCGCTACCAGCAGCGCGACGCCAAGCGCGTCTACTACCTGTCGCTGGAGTTCCTGATCGGCCGCACGCTGGGCAACGCGCTCATCAACCTGGGGCTGGAGGGGCCCACGGCGGAGGCGCTGGAGGAGCTGGGCTACCGGCTGGAGGAGCTGGAGGAGCGCGAGCCGGACGCGGGGCTGGGCAACGGCGGCCTGGGGCGCCTGGCCGCGTGCTACCTGGACTCCATGGCCACGCTGGAGCTGCCCGGCTACGGCTACGGCATCCGCTACGAGCACGGCATCTTCCGCCAGCGCATCGACCGCGAAGGGCGGCAGGTGGAGATGCCCGACAACTGGCTGCACGACGGCAACCCGTGGGAGATCGCCCGCCCGGACCGCACCTTCCCGGTGAAGTTCTACGGCCGGGTGGAGATGCACCCCGACGAGAGCGGCCGCGTGCACTACCGCTGGGTGGACACGCAGGACGTGCAGGCCATGGCCTACGACACGCCCATCCCCGGCTACTGCAACCAGACGGTCAACACGCTGCGCCTGTGGGCGGCCAAGGCCACGGAGGAGTTCGACCTGGAGGGCTTCATCCGCGGCAACTACATCGCCGCGGTGGAGGCCAAGACGCAGACGG
Organism: Longimicrobium sp.; assembly: GCA_035715345.1. Taxonomy (GTDB): domain Bacteria; phylum Gemmatimonadota; class Gemmatimonadetes; order Longimicrobiales; family Longimicrobiaceae; genus Longimicrobium. The sequence goes on along the minus strand of DASTLD010000388.1, from coordinate 1,657 downwards.
AGACCATCTCCAAGGTCCTGTACCCCCCCGACGACACGGGCGCGGGCAAGGAGCTGCGGCTCAAGCAGCAGTACTTCTTCGTCTCCGCCACGCTGCAGGACGTCGTGCGCCGCTACCTGACGGAGCGCAGCACCTTCCACGACTTCGCGGACAAGGTGCAGGTGCAGCTCAACGACACCCACCCCGCCGTCGCCATCCCGGAGCTGATGCGGCTGCTGATGGACGAGCACGGGCTGGAGTGGGACACGGCCTTCGACATCGCCCGCAAGACGTTCGCGTACACCAACCACACGGTGCTGCCGGAGGCGCTGGAGACGTGGGAGATCGAGCGCTTCGGGCGGCTGCTGCCGCGGCACCTGGAGCTGGTGCGCGAGATCGACCGCCGCTTCCGCGAGCGCGTGCGCGAGAAGTTCCCCGAGGACCCGGGGCGCGAGGAGCGGATGGCCATCCTCTCCAACGGGCAGCTCCGCATGGCGCACCTGGCCATCGTGGGCACGCACCACACCAACGGCGTGGCCGCGCTGCACACGCAGATCCTGCAGGACAGCATCTTCCGCGACTTCCACGAGATGTGGCCGGACCGCTTCGTCTCCGTGACCAACGGCGTCACGCAGCGGCGGTGGATGCTCAAGTCCAACCCGCGGCTGGCGGACCTGGTGACGGACGCCATCGGGCCGGAGTGGGTGACCAACCTGGAGGCGCTCGGCGCGCTGGAGCCGCTGGCGGACGACGCGGAGTTCCGCGCGCGCTGGCAGAAGATCAAGAGCGCCAACCGCCACCGCCTGGCGCGCATCGTGGCGGAGGAGACGGGCGTGCAGGTGGACGGCCGGGCGATGATGGACGTGGAGGTCAAGCGCATGCACGAGTACAAGCGCCAGCTCCTGAACGCGCTGCGCGTGGTGGACACCTACCTGCAGGCCAAGGACGCGGCGGACCTGGACCTGCCGCCGCGCGCGGTGCTGTTCGGCGGCAAGGCGGCGCCCACCTACTGGACGGCCAAGCTCATCATCGAGCTGATCAACGCGGTCGCCCGCGAGGTCAACGCGGACCCGGCCGCCTCGCGCGTGGTCCGCGCGGTCTTCCTGCCCGACTACCGCGTCTCGCTGGCGGAGAAGATCTTCCCCGGCAGCGACCTGTCGGAGCAGATCTCCACCGCGGGGTTCGAGGCCAGCGGCACGGGCAACATGAAGTTCGCGCTGAACGGCGCGCTGACCATCGGCACGCTGGACGGCGCCAACGTGGAGATCGTGGAGCGCGTGGGCGCGGAGCACGCCTTCATCTTCGGCCTCAAGGCGGAAGAGGTGGAGGCGCGCCGGGCGGAGGGGTACAACCCGCGCGCGGAGTACGAGCGCAGCCCGCGGCTGCGGCGGGTGCTGGACTTCGTGGCCAGCGGGGTGCTGTCGCCGGAGCACCCGGGCCAGTTCCGCCCGCTGGTGGACGGGCTGCTGCAGCACGACCCCTTCTTCGTGCTGGCGGACTTCGACGCCTACCTGGAGGCGCAGGCGCGCGTGGACGAGGCCTGGCGCGACCCGGACCGCTGGACGCGGTCGGCCATCCTGAACGTGGCGCGCTGCGGCTACTTCTCCAGCGACCGCTCGGTGCGGGAGTACGCGGAGAAGATCTGGATGCTGCCGAAGCGCTGAAGAAAAAAAGCAAA
>DASTLD010000387.1:0-3331 GCA_035715345.1 Longimicrobium sp. | reverse complement strand
CCGCCGCCGCGCCCGCCGCCGCGCCGGCCGGGCCGCCCGCCGGCGCCACGACCCCGACGACGACCCGGCCATGACCGACTTCACCCCCGCCACGCGCCCGATCGACGGCGGGCAGGAGCCGCTGCTCGACTCGTTCCTGCGCGAGGCGCTGCCGGAGATCAAGCTGGCGCTGGGCGACCTGATCGACCGCGACAACTCGCGCGCCATCCCGGACCGCTACGTCAAGATGCTGCCGGTGACCACGCTGGTGGTCACGCTGCGGCCGGACGCGGCGCAGGCGGTGGCGGCCATCGCGGCGCAGCTCGAGGAGGAGCTGACGGACTCGGTGATGCGCCACGGCTCGCTGTACGACCGCGACTACCGGGTGCGGCTGTCGGAGGCGGGCGCGCGCAACGTGCCCCTCTTCCGCGTGGGCGTGCAGCAGGCGGGGCAGCCGGAGCCGGCCGCCATCACCCCCGCGCCGCCCCCGCCGCCGGAGGAGCGCACCATGCACGCGCCGCCGCCGGCCCCGCGCGAGGAGCCGACCATGGCCTCGCCCCCGCCCTCGCCGCCGCGCTTCGAGCCGCCGCCGCCGGTGTTCGTGGACCCCGACGCCACGCGCGTGGAGGGCATCGCCCCGCCGCCGCAGCCGGCCGCGGGGTGGCAGCCGGGGCGCTTCGAGCTGGTGATGGAGAGCGAGGGCGGCGAGGAGCTGGCGGTGCACGAGATCCCCGGCCCCAGCGCCACCGTGGGCCGGGTGACGGACCGCGACGACCTGCGCAGCGACATCCAGCTCGAGGGCTCGCCCAACGTGAGCCGGCGGCAGCTGGCGCTGGTGTGGGCGCAGCGCGAGGGGAAGGCGGGGTTCGACGTGTACAACCTGGGCCTGAACGCCATCCACGTGGGCGAGCGGGAGGTTCCCGGCGCCAACGCGGGGAAGGGTGCGCTGGACTTCGGGGCGCTGGACGAGAGCCGCGTGTGGGTGGGGCCGGGCGAGGCCGTCCGCATCGGCGGGCACGGCCCCATCGTGCGCATCCGCGACTGCGCCCCCACCGGCGCCGACCTGGCGGGCGATGCGTCCGCGGACGACGCGGATCGCGAGCCCGCGCCGGAGGTCGAGGAGGACCCGGACCGCACGCAGTTCGGGTGATGGGGGCGGTGTCCGGCGCGCGCCCCCACCCGCTCGCTTAGGCTCGCACCCTCCCCCAAGTCTGGGGGAGGGTTGTGGGTCCGGCTTGGCGGCAGGCGATTGCCCATCCGGACGGTAGAGACGCCCCGGCGGGGCGTCTCCGCGAGAGCGCCGCACGGGCACGGATCATCGTGAATGCGCGGAGCGTTCAACACCCCCTCCCCCCGAAGTTGGGGGGAGGGTTGGGGAGGGGGGCCTCCGCGGTCGCGAGGCCGCCCGCGGGCGTGCCCCGGCGCCGGTGAATGCCGGGAATCAGCATTGGATGAAAGGGCGCCTCGCGCGCCGGGGGAGGGGTGGGGAAACAGGTGGGGCGGGGCGCGCGTAGACGCATCCGCGCGCGGGGGGTTATCTTTATCGCCCCCACGCACTTCCGCACTCACGCACTCACGCACTTCCGTACTCCCCGCGAGTCGCCTGATGAGGTACACATGTCAGGGCTAGCGCAGATCTGGGTCGGGCAGGTCCTGGAAGGCCGCTACCGGCTGGAGTCCCTCGTGGGCGAGGGCGGCTTCAGCGTCGTGTTCCGCGCCACGGACCTGGAGCGCGGCCGCGACGTGGCCGTCAAGCTCATGGACCCGCCCCGCGGCATGGGTCGCGAGGCCATTGCCCGGCTGCGCCAGCGCTTCCAGAAGGAGGCCGCCGTCACCGTGCACCTGCCGCTGCACCCCAACCTGGTGCGCGTGCTGGGCTTCGGGACGGAGCGCGACGTGGACTTCCTGGTCATGGAGCTGCTCCGCGGCGAGAGCCTCAAGGAGCGCATGGCCAACCCGTTGCCCGTGCCGCTGCACACCGCGCTGCACGTGCTGCGCGACGCGGCGCGGGGCGTGGCGGTGGGGCACGAGTGCGGGCTGGTGCACCGCGACCTCAAGCCCGCCAACATCTTCCTGGAGGACGCGGGCGGCGCGGAGCCGCACGTGCGCATCCTGGACTTCGGCATCGCCAAGGCGCTGGACGACGCGGACGAGGAGGAGACGCGCACGCACCTGACCATGCCCGGCGAGTGGTTCGGCTCCGAGTTCTACTCGCCGCCGGAGCACCTGCGCCGCGACGCGGTGACGCGCGCGTCGGACGTGTTCATGCTGGGCGTGGTCGCCTTCGAGCTGCTGACCCGCACGCGCCTGTACACGCGCGAGGACCAGAACCGCCGCCGCCAGGGCCTGCCGGTGCCCGTCCCCTCGCTGGCCGCGCGCAACCCGCAGGTGCCGGCGGAGGTGGAGCGCATCGTCCGGCGCGCGCTGGCCGAGGAGCCGGCGGAGCGCTACCCCGACGCCGGCGCGCTGGCCGCGGACCTGCACCGCGCCGTCTGCCGCCTGCGCGGCGCCATCGTCCCCGACGACGCCACGCTGCTGGTGGCGGAGGACGACACGGACGTGCCCGGCGCGGACCGGACGGTGCTGGCGCCCGGCCTGCGCGCGGACGACCCGGAGGTGGTGGAGATCGGCGCGGCGGTGCAGAAGCGCCGGCGCTGGCCGCTGGGCAGGGGGGGGACGCGCGTGGCCGCCGCGGGCGTGGTGCTGGTGACCGGCACGGCAGCGGGGATGGCGCTCACCACCAGCCGCGGCGCGGCACCGCCGCCGGTCGCCGCGCCGGCGCTGACCGCCGCGGGCGAGAACGACGCCGGGCTGCGCCTGTTCCGCGGCGGCGAGTACGAAGAGGCGGTGCAGGCCTTCGACCGGGCGCTGCGCAAATCGCCGGGACACGCGGAGTACATGAACAACCGCGCCTACGCGCTCTTCCGCGCCGGCCGCATCGGCGAGGGGATCGTGGGGCTGCAGGAGGTCATCGCGCAGCACCCGGACCGCGAGGTGGCGTACAGCAACCTGGCGGAGGCGCAGCTCGCGCAGGGCGACACGGCGGGCGCCATCACCACGCTCCAGGCGCTGCTGCAGACGGACCCCAGCGGCCTGCGTCGGCGCGAGGCGCACGCGCTGCTCTCGCGCCTGGGCGCGGACGCGTGGGATCTGCGCGAGTGGAACGACACCGCCGAGCCGGCCGTGGTGGAGGAGGAGTTCCCCGACTTCGTGACCGAGGAGTCCGCCGCGGTAGCCACGGACACGATCTGGTGGGACGACGACCAGGGGTGATGGACCGCGCGCGGGGCGACGGCCTGCGCCGCCCCCACCCGCTCGCTCAGGCTCGCACCCTCCCCCAAGTCTGGGGGAG
>DASTLD010000386.1:0-7899 GCA_035715345.1 Longimicrobium sp. | reverse complement strand
CGGTGCTGATGGTCACCGCGCCGTCCAGCGTCACGGTGCACCCGGCGGCCACCAGCTCCAGCTTGCCGGAGCCCTCGTCCTTGAGCGTGGCGCTCACGCCGCCCGGCGTGGTCATCTCGATGACCGGCGTGCCGCCCTCCTCCACGATGGCGATGCGGGTGCCCGCCTTGCCCGTGAAGGTCCAGCGGTCCACGCGGTCGCCGGACAGGCTCTCCGGCGGCGCGGCGGAGCCGTTCCACATCCCCCCCACGACAACGGGCAGGCGGGGGTCGGCGTTGACGAAGCACACCAGCACCTCGTCGCCCACGTCGGGGATCAGGAAGGCGCCGCGGTCCGCGCCGGCGAAGGGCACCGCCACGCGCGCCCAGATCGGCGCGTCCTGGTCCGCCACGCCGTCCCAGCCGTGCAGGCGCACCTGCACCCGGCCCTGGCTGTCGGGGTCCTGCACGGACACCACCTCCGCCAGGTAGGCGGCGCCCAGCCCCAGGGGCCGGTGCAGGGGGATGGCCGGGGCGATCATCCCTGCCCCAGGAAGGCGCACTCGCCTTCGAAGTGGGTCATGTAGCCGTCCTGCGGGTCGAAGCGGTGCGTGCAGCGCACCACGTAGTAGGTGTTGTCGAAGCGCGGCCCCATGCCCTTGAGCGTCACGTGGGTGCCCACGCGGATGGCGGGGTTGCCCTGGGCGGTGGCCTCCACGGTCACGAAGCGGCGGGCGCGCTGGTCGAAGAAGGCGTCCGCCAGGGCGCGCGCCTCCGCGTCGTTCAGCACCGCCAGCTCGCGCACGTGCTCCTTGCGCTCGCCCAGCGCCTCGCGCAGCGCGTCGGCGCCCTTCTGGCCGCTGCCCGGGCCCGCGTGCGCGCCGGTGGAGCTGGCGCTGATGCGCGCGCCCTGCGCCGGGTCCCACCCCGTGGCGGTGACCTCCGTGGCCTGGTGGCTCAGGTCCGCCAGCGCCCGCGCGGCCAGCAGCTGCCCGGTGGGGCGCATCTCCAGCTCCACGGTGCCCCGCCGCACGTCGCCGCGCGGAGAGACGTGCAGCTCCGTCCCCACCACCTGCAGGTCCGCGTCGCGGTCCGCCAGCAGGCGGCGCAGGAAGGCCAGGTCGCTCTCGTTCATCTGCACCTGCGTCCCCAGCCCGTCCGTCAGCCCGGTGATGACCGGCGTCAGGGAGAGGCGGCTGGCCAGCGCGCCGGCCAGGTCGCTGATCTTGGCGTTCTCGTGCACGGCGGTGCGGCGGGCCATGCGCGCGCGCTGCAGCGCGTCCTCCGCCAGCACCACCAGCTCCGGCGCGCCGTCCAGCGGCCACACCCCCTCCAGCCCGGTGATGACGCCGCGGAAGACCTCGCGCGGCTCGCGCTCGTCGCCGCTGTAGATGGCGATGGCCTTGCCCAGCGCCAGCACGTCGCCGCCCTCCCAGGCCAGCCCCGACGGCCCGCCGCCCTCGCCCGGCTGCGTGTTCTGCACGGTCAGCTCGAGCGCGGACATGCCGCCCTCCGTCTCCGTCATCTCCATGGCCACCATCAGCTCGTCGAGCTGCGCGTTGGGCTGGCCGTCGATGCGGACGGTGGGGCGCGCGGTGTAGACCGCGTCCCGGCTCAGGGCGGTCTCAGCCACGGCGGCCTCGCGGGCGCGGCGGGGAGATGGACATCAGTCGGCGTGCAGGCGCGAGTCGCGGCGCGCCATGCGGCGCTCGGCGCGGCGCTGCTCCAGGGGGTCCGGCCTGCCGCCCTGCTCGCCGCCGCCGCCGGAGCCGCCCGGCCCCGCCGCGGGGTGCGATTCGGGCTCCACGCTGCCCACCACCTCGTCGAAGACCACGGCCACGGCTTCAGCCCTCCGTGAAGGTGACGCGCGAACGGGCCACGGTCTCGCCGTTCACGTCCGCGCGGATGCTTCCCTCCGCCTGCACCAGCGCCCGGCCGCCCACGGCGAACCCGGCGCCCCCGCCCACCGCCACCCCGCTCGAGGGCGGCGGCGGCGGCAGCAGCTTCTGCACGTCCACGGTCACGCTCTTGGTCACGCTCTTCTTGACGCTCAGCCCCGCGAAGGCCCCCTCGGAGGCGGTCAGCCCCGCGCTGGCACCGCCGCCCACGGACACCCCCGCGCCGAACCCGGCGGACGCCCCCGCGCTCATCCCGAAGCCCGCGGACGCCCCGGCGCCGGCACTCAGCCCGAAGCCGGCGGATGCCCCCGCCGACGCGCCCAGCCCGAACCCCGCCGAAGCCCCGGCGGACGCGCCGAGCCCGAAGCCCGCCGACGCGCCGGCGGACGCGCCGATCCCGATCCCGGCCGAGGCGCCGATGCCGATGCCCGCGCCGCCGCCGATGCCGATGCCGCCGCCGATGCCCGCCCCCGCGCCGATGCCCAGCCCGGCGCCGCCGCTGGCGAACGCCACGGGACCGCCCAGGGTGATGCCGGCGCTGACGGTCAGCCCCGCGCTGGCGCCGAAGCGCAGGCTCTCCGCGCCGTTCAGGGCGCCGATGGCGCGGGCCGCCGCGGGGTTGCCGCCGCGCAGGGCCGCCGCCGCGGGGCTGTTGCCGGCGCCCGGCCCCCCCGCGCCGGGGGGGTCCTTGCCGCCGCCGGGGATGGGCGGCGTGTTGACCGGGGCGGGGTCCGGGGGCAGCTCCACCGTGTCGTCCACCGCGAACTCCTCGGCGCCCGCCCAGCTCTTGCCGCTGTCGCCGCCGGCGAACACCTGCTCCTTGGTGGCCGCCAGCGTCAGGTTCACGGAGGCGCGCATGGGAATGCCGGAGGGCGCGAAGAAGTCGATGGTCTCCTTGTAGCTCTCCATCGTCCCCACGTACTTGTAGGCGCCCCACTCGAAGGTCACCTCCGGCACCTTCTTGCTCTCCGGCTGCATCAGCTTGGCGATCTTGACCGTGTCCGCCCGCACGTCCGCCCCGCTGTGCGTGGTGTCGAACACCAGGTCCATCGTCAGCTTGCCGGTGCTGGACGACACGTGCTGCTGCTGCCCGCCGCCGCGCTGCTGCATCTGGTTGGTCACCGTGTACTGCAGCGACACCGGGTTGAAGTGCACCGTGATCGGCGCCTTTCCCTTGGGCGTCAGCGTGGCCCGGATGAAGTCGGCTTCCTCGGTCGCCATGTCAGGGGTACAGCAGCTTGAGTCCCTCGTGGGCCAGGTGCAGCTCCTCGATCCCCACCTCGCTGCCCCTGGCGTTCAGGTCCGCCGCCTTGAACTTGACCGGCAGCGCGCGCGTCAGCTCCCACGCCAGCACCAGCCCGCCGGTCTCGTCCAGCATCAGCAGCGTCACGTTCATCCGCATGGCGTAGCCCCCCTGCCCCACCGTCCAGAACCAGCGGAACAGGTCGCGGTTGAAGGTCATCCCCCGCTTGAGCACCACCGTGCTGAAGGTGATGGGGCCCATGCGCTGGGCGGGGCCGTAGTTGCGCCCGCCCTCCTTGATGACCTTGGCCTCCATGGTGGCCTCCAGCCCCGTCACCTCGCTGAAGGCGCCCTTGCACAGGTCCACCGTCGTGGAGCCGCCCTTGGCCGGGTCCGCCGACACCCGGTCGAAGTACAGCTCGAAGCGGAATACGTGGTACGGCGCGTGGTCCGGCCGGCTCATGCGGCCTCCCGCCCCGGCGCGGACGGCACCGCGGCGCGGCCGCCGTCGTTGACCGCCAGCACCACCACGATGCGCTCCACCGGCGCGCTGGGCTGCAGCACCACCCGGGCGACCACCCGCCCCTCGTCCAGGTCGTTCTGCGTCATGGTGGTGCGGTCGCAGCGCACCTCGAACGCCTCCTCCGGGCTGGCGCCGCGCAGGGCGCCGTCGCGCAGCAGGCCCAGGAGCAGGCTGCCCAGCCGCCGCTCCACGGAGGCCCACAGCCGCTCGCCGTTGCCCTCGAACACGGAGCCCTCGCCCAGCACGCGCGCCGCGCGGACGATGCTGGCCACCAGCCGGCAGACGCCCGCGAAGCGCCAGGCCTCGTCGCGGCTGGTGGTCACGTCGCTCAGCAGGCGCACTCCGCGGGGGGTGGGGCCGAAGAGGGTGATGCGCTGCCCCAGCGAGCGCTGCGGCCCGCTGCGCAGCAGGCCGTTGCGCCGGGCGCCGTCGCGCAGGTCGCGGTCGAGCTGGCCGCGGTCCACCACCGGGAACACGGCGGTCACGTCGCCCGCGTCCAGCGAGGCGGCGCTGCGGAAGGTGCCGCGCAGCAGGGCGTTGCGGGCCAGCATGCCCACCAGCGCGCCCTCCGGCCCCTCCAGCCCCTCCGGCAGCCGCGCCGACCCCGGCGTCACCAGCCAGGGATACGCCACCTGCACGAAGGCGCTGGCGATGCTCTCGCCGCTGTCGCCCAGGCTGTCGCGCAGCCAGTCGCTGGCGGTCAAAAAGCGCAGCAGCGCGTCCGCCGCGCGGGCGTCCGGCGCGTCGGCCGTGCCGGGGTCGAAGCCGTCGTCGAACGGGTCCGCGGGCGGGCGCACGTACACGGCCTCGGGGTCGTCCGGCACCGTGACCCCGTCCGCGGGGATGGGCAGCGCCGCCACGAGCTGGACCTCGCGGGCCCGGGCGCGCAGCAGGTGGGCGGCGTGGCGCACCGCGCCGGCCCAGGCGTGGTAGCCCTCCGCGTCGCAGCGCGGGGCGCGCAGCGTGCGCACCTCCAGGCTGCGCACCGGCGCGGGGTCGCCGGCGCTGCACTCGCGGAACTCCTCGCGCGGCACCGGCGGCGGGGCGATGGGCGCCACGGGCTCGGGCTCGCCCGCCACCGCGTCCGCCAGGTCCGGCAGCGCCAGGAAGCTCACGTCCGGCAGCCCGTACAGGTGGCCGATGCCCCGCCACGTGTCCCGCTCCGTGGGCAGCGACGGGCGTCCCCCGCCCCACCCCGGCAGCGCCTCCTCCAGCCGCGGCAGCCGCTCGCGCCGCTCCGCGCCGTAGGTCCAGGGCTCGCCCAGCGCCACCACGTAGCAGCGCCGGCCGCCCTGGCTGAAGAACGAGCGCACCGCGGCGCCCAGGTACGTCGCACCCTCCTCCCCCGTGGCCAGGCGGCGGCGCTCCCAGGCAAAGAGCTGGTGGAACACGTCCCACGAGTCCACCGGCACGGGCAGGCCCAGCAGCGGCAGGCCGCGGCCGTCCTCCCCGGCCTGCGCGGCGTCCAGCCAGCCGCGCTCGCGCAGCCAGCGGCGCACCGGCGCCGGCACGGGGGTGAACGGGGGCCGGCCGAACGGCGGCGCGTCGGCCCACGCCAGCGGCCGGCGCGCCACCCACCCCACGAACAGGGCGATGTCGGCGCGCTCGGGGGCGCTGGACGGCACCGAGGCCGCCGTCTCGAAGCGGACGCTGCCCATGGATCGGCGTCAGTCGCGGGTGGAAGTGGGCTACTCGCCGAGCACCAGGCTCTCGGCGCTCAGCACCAGCTCCTCCATGGCCACGTCGCCGCCGCCCTTGGCCGCCAGCGTGGGCCCCGTCCACTTGAGCGGGACCACGTTGCGCAGCGTCCAGGTCTGCACCGGCTTGGCCGCCTCGTCGCGCAGGGTGATGGTCACGCTGCGCTGCGCGCCCACGCCCTCCTTGCGCACCTGGGTGATCCAGGACCACAGGTCCGCGCTGCTCACGATGCCGCGCTTGAGCGTGACGTCGCTCACCTTGTGCACGCCCGGCACCTTGCGGACGTGGTTCTCCGGGTCGCGCCCCGTGCGGTACTCCGCCACGGTGACCTCCGTCCCCAGGCCCGAGACGTCCGAGAAGCCGCCCAGCGGCGTGTCGGCGCCCACGGGCCCGTTGAGGTTCACCAGGAAGTTGAAGGCGCCGTATGGATGGGTACGGTCCGGCATGGGTCAGCTCCCTCCGGTTCGTTGGGTTGTCGTTGTCAGTCGCGGGCGTCGGCCGTCTTCTGGCCGATGCGGAAGATCACGAACTCGGCGGGCTTGATGGCCGCCACGCCCACCAGGCACACCAGGCGGCCGTTGTCCAGGTCGTTCTGGGTCATGGTGCTGCGGTCGCAGCGGACGAAGTACGCCTCCTTGGGGTCGCTGCCCAGCAGCGCGCCGTTGCGCCACTCGTTGTAGAGGAAGCTGGAGATGGTCTGGCGCACGTTGGCCCACAGCACCTCGCCGTTGGGCTCGAACACGGCCCACTGCGTGCCCACGTCGATGCTGCGCTCGATGTAGTTGAAGTAGCGCCGGATGTTGACGTACTTCCACTCCGGGTCGCTGCTGACCGTGCGCGCGCCCCACACCCGGTAGCCGCGGCCGGGAAAGAAGCGCAGGCAGTTGACGCCGATGGGGTTCAGCACGCCCTGCTCGTCGAAGTTGATGTCCGTCTCGAAGCGCAGCGCGCCGCGCACCACCTCGTTGGCGGGCGCCTTGTGCACGCCGCGCTGCACGTCGTTGCGGGCGTAGATGCCGGCCACGAAGCCGCTGGGCGGCTGGTCGATCTCGCGCTGCAGGTCGTCGCGGCCCTCGCGCCAGGCCGGGTTGGGCACGGTGATCCACGGGTAGTAGAGCGCCGCGTACTTGCTGTCGATGCGGCTGCGCACCGCGCGGGCGCCGCTCACCGCCTGCGCCGGCGGCGTGTCCAGCACCGCGATCTGGTAGGCGCGCGGGCGCTCCGCGTGGCTGATCAGCACCCCCTGGATGCCCTCCCACCCCGCGTACGCCGTGTGCCCCGGCGCGGCCAGGATGGAGATGTCCTCCAGCGGCAGCAGGTTCTGCAGCGCCAGCTCGTACGCCCGCGCGGAGGGCGCGCCGCCGTCGTTGCCGCCCGCCAGCGCCACCTGCGCGCTCTCCGCGTCGCCGAACAGCGCGTCGTGGAGCTGGTGGGCGTTGCCGCCCCCGCCCACGAAGGCGAAGGCCTGCTCCAGCCAGTCCGCGCGGCGGCTGGGGTTCTCGCTCAGCACGTTGCCCAGGTAGCGCGGGTGCGCCGCGCCCAGGGCCAGGCCCTCGTAGCTGTTGCGGTTGCCGTCCGCGTCCTCGGTCTCCACCAGCAGCGTCACGAAGTCCGCCCCGTCCGCCAGCGCGTTGCCGGGCAGCGCGCCGCCCGCGGAGTTCTTCCAGCCGCCGCCCTCGAAGCGGTACCAGCCGCGCGCCGGCCCGCTGACGCCCGCGCCGGCCTGCCCGCCGGTCAGCCCCAGCGCCAGGTTGGCGGTGCCGGTGCCCGCGACCAGCGCGGCCTTGTCGTCCGCCTGCTCCGTGAAGATCTCCACCCGCCCCTCGCGCAGGCCGGCGCGGGCGCCGGTCTTCTCCGCGCGCAGCAGCGCGTCCAGCTCCGCCGCGCCCACCGCGTTCAGGTCGGGCACGTTGTTCTTCTTGGCGTCGCCGCTCTCCACCGCGGCGCTGTCCGCCGCAAAGCCGAAGGCCGGGCCCGCCGCCTGGATCTTGGCGCCCAGGCCGCGGCGCGTGGTGGCGATCACCAGGTTGTTGCCGTCCAGCCGCGCCTGCGCGCCGGCCAGGCGCGAGTTCAGGTGGGCCACCAGATCGCCGGCGGTCCACTCGCGCGCGTCCACCACCAGCGTCTGGGTCACGTCGTTCACCGTCACCCGCAGCGTCCGCGCGGCGTCGTCGCCCTCCAGCTTGAGCGTCGGCGCCACCTTGGCCGTGCCCTTGACCTCCGCCGCCTCGCCCAGGAAGGTCACGTCCTTCTTGGTGCCGTTGACCGTCAGCGACAGCACCGCGCCGCTCGGGACCGCGAAGGGCGCCTGGCGGTTCAGCGTCAGGCGCGCCGGGGCGGCGGGGTTGGCGCCGCCGGTGCGCAGGAAGGCGCCGTCGCCCGCGCGGTCCAACGTCTGGGCCGTGGCGGGCTGGTAGATCTTGCGCAGGGTGATGCGGCCGTTGCCGGCGCTGCCCGGAAAGCGGCTGACGAAGCGCCCGCCGCCGCCGGCCAGCGGCGCGGAGCGCGCGCGGCCGTCGTTGTTGTCCGCCGCGGGGGTGAACACGCGCGCCACGTACAG
>DASTLD010000385.1:0-2807 GCA_035715345.1 Longimicrobium sp. | reverse complement strand
AGTTCCGCGCCGCGCTCGACCGGCTCATCGCCCTGTCGGCGGAGCGCACGACGGTCATCATGTGCGCGGAGGCGGTGCCCTGGCGCTGCCACCGCCGCCTGGTGACGGACGCGCTGCTGGCCCGCGGCGTCGAGGTGCGCGACATCATCGGCCCCGGCCCCGCGGCGCCGGCCGTGCTGTCGCCGCACGCGGTGGTGCGCGGGGACCGCACGGTGGTGTATCCCGCCACGTCGCAGGAAGAGCTGTTCGGCTGACGCGGCGGGCCGGGGCGGGCGCCGATCTTGCTGATCCGCCCCGTGCGATCACCCTGTACCTGCTCTCACCGCCCACCCGCGCCGGATGAGCCGTACCATCCTCCTCGCGGACGACCACGAGGACAACCGCATCGCCATCCTGGCGGTGCTGGAGCGCGCCGGCTACCGCGCGGTGGGCGCCAGCAACGGGCGCGAGGCCGTGGAGCGCGCGCTGCAGCACCGGCCGGACCTGGTGCTGATGGACCTGGCGATGCCGGAGATGGACGGCCGCGCCGCCATGCGCGCGCTCAAGGCGGACGAGCGCACGGCGCACATCCCCGTGGTGGTGCTGACGGCCATGGCGCTGTCGGTGGACCGCGACAAGATGATGGCCGAGGGCTTCGACGGCCTGCTCATCAAGCCCTGCATGCCCCCGCACCTGCTCAAGGAGGTCGCGCGCCTGATCGGCTCGCCCGGCGGCGCCTGAAAGCCCCGCTCCAAACACCGCGGCGGCCGGGGTTTGCCCCCGGCCGCCGCTGTCTTTCACCCGGGCGCCGCTCAGCTCACGGTCACCTGGCCGGAGAAGGCGGTCGTGCGGCTTCCGCCGGTCACGTGCACCACCTGGAAGGTGTACGTGCCGGGCGCCGCGCCGGACACGCTGCCCGTGTAGTTGTTGTTGGTGATCACCTGGGTGCAGATGCTCCCGGAAGAGGCGGCGGTCACCGTGACCGTCACCGTGCTTCCGCGCGTCCGGACCGCCGCGGTCACGTCGTAGCAGGGCGTCGACGTCTGCAGGCTCCCCGTGAAGCCGATGGCTCCCGTGCCGCCGGAGGCGGTCTGCGGCGTCTGCGTATCGTAGCTCTGCGTGGACGAGAAGGTGAGCGTCCCCGCCTGCCTGGCCATCACCGGGCCGTCCTGCTCCGCGAACGAGGCCGCCGTGGGGGAAGCCGCACCCGAGCAGCCTGCTGCCGCCACGAAGATCGCCGCCGCGGCCATGCGCATGATCGTGAGTTTCATCTTTTCTCCAGGTTCGTGAATGGAGCGCCCGCTCCCATCGTCCGTGCCGGACGCTCTCCGACTTCGACCTCCGGCGGCGTCCCGCCGTCCCTCGACCGGTCCGGTCCAGCCGCGGATCATCCTGCCAACGCGGCGTCTCAAAAGGAATGCAAGTTAAGGACCGTCAGCCGCATAACATGTTGCAAACTAATGACTTACACCGATGTCGCGATAAGCGGGATGGACGAAGTGTTCGTGCTCCGGCAGCCGCGAGTGCTCGTTCGGCCGGGCTGACGCTCCGTTTCAGACCGCGCCCCCGCGTGCACGGTCCACCCATCAGGGCCGGCCGCAGATCGCTCGCGGCGCCGCGAAACACCGGACTCTTCCTTCCCGCCCGTCCTCTGTACGAGTGATCCAATCCCTTGGCGTGCAGTCTCTTACGCGTTGTGGAGGCGAGAGGCATCGCCGTTGCGTGAATGTGCTACCGTTGCACGTGCCATTCGCCTCCGGATCGACCCTTCGATGCGTACGCTCCTGCTTGCCCTGGCCCTCTTCTCGCTCGCCGCGTGCGATGGCGCGCCGACCCCGCCCGACGACGGCGGCGAAGACCCGAGCGGCCTGGGCCCCGGCGCCAGCCTGGACGGGCGGCGGCCGTTCCCGGCGGACAACCCCTGGAACCGGGACGTCTCCGCGGAGCCGGTCGACGCGAACTCGGAGGCGCTGATCGCGGCGTGCGGCGACCGCGGCCTGCACCCGGACTTCGGAACCACCTGGAACGGCGCGCCCAACGGCATCCCCTACGTGGTGGTGAGCGGGCAGCAGGCAAAGGTGCCCGTCACCTTCGACTACGACGACGAGAGCGATCCGGGGCCGTATCCCATCCCGCCGGACGCGCCCATCGAGGGCGGGCCCAACGGCACCGGCGACCGCCACGTACTGGTGATCGACCGCGACGACTGGGTGCTGTACGAGCTGTTCGACGCGCACCCGGTCAATGGCGGGCAGAGCTGGCGGGCGGGGTCGGGCGCGGTGTTCGACCTGTCGTCCAACGCGCTGCGGCCGGCGGGATGGACGTCGGCGGACGCGGCGGGGCTGCCCATCTTTCCCGGGCTGGTGCGCTACGACGAGGTCGCGGAGCTGGGGGAGATCCGGCACGCGCTGCGCTTTACCTGCCCGGTGACGCGGCGCGCGTACGTGCACCCGGCGCGGCACTGGGCCAGCAACCGCACGGAGGCCAACCTGCCGCCGATGGGGATGCGCGTGCGGCTCAGGGCGGGGTTCGACGTGTCGTCGTTCCCGCCGCGCGTGCAGGTGATCCTGCGGGCGATGAAGACGTACGGGATGCTGCTGGCGGACAACGGCAGCGGCTGGTACGTGAGCGGCGCCCCCGACCCGCGCTGGAACGACGAGGAGCTGGCCGAGCTCCGCCGCGTCCGCTCCACCGACTTCGAGGTCGTCCGCATGGGCGCCATCGTCACGCCGTAACTCTGTGACACGTAAGCCGCGGCTGTCATCCTGAGGGAGGCGCTCGCAAGTCCATACGAACGCGCGAATGTCTGGCGCCGACCGAAGGATCTT
>DASTLD010000384.1:0-7382 GCA_035715345.1 Longimicrobium sp. | reverse complement strand
AAAGCGGATGCGGCCCGGCGCCGCCTCGCGCGCCGTCCCGATCACCCCCTCCGGCAGCTCCGCCGCCTTGAGCGACATGGTGCCGGCGTCGTAGCTGATCTCGCCCTGGTAGCTGGCCAGCCTGCCCGGCACCTGCACCTGCTTGAGGTACAGGTCCACGGTGGCGCCCGGCCCGCTGCCGGTCACCGAGAACAGGGAGTAGATGCCGGGGGCCAGGTCGGACGGCATGCCGTCCGACGGCGAGGTGGCTTCCCGGTCGCACGCCGCGGCCAGCACGGCGAGGGGGAGCAGCAGCAGCCGCGCGGCGCGGCTCAGGAGGGCGCGTTGCATGGGCATGTTTCCGTCGAAGGGGGCAGGGCGGGTGGGCCCTGCGCGGGTGCGTGGGCGCGGGCGGGTGCGCTGGGGGTTATCCGGCGTGAACCGCACTGCGGCGGTGGAGCCAGCCCGCGGGGGAGAGCTGCCGTCTGGGGACCGTGGGTCGGTCCGGCCGGGGCGTGGCCCGGCCGTGGGCAGGAGGAGGGCGGAAGCCGTCCGGGTGCCAATCTGCTACGGCTTTCCGATGCTGTCAACGGTCGCGTAAGGAGTTTACGCAGTGGCACATGCGACGCCTTTGAGACGCCACGCCGAAGGCGACTTTCGTCGTGATCGGTCTGCATGCGTTTCCCGGCGGGTGCGATGAACGGAAGTTCCCACCGCATCGCCGCCCGCTGAGCAGGGGCGATACCATTCCGCCAGCGCGCGGACGCATATCGAGGTAGGACAAACCTGACATCGCCCGCGCCGCGTCCACGCTCCGAACGCGACGTGCCGGTCCGCCGGGCCGGCGATGGAATCGTTACGCGGCGGGCCCCTCGCCCACGACCACCTCCAGCCCGAAGGTGTCCGTGAAGAGGCCCGCCTTGCGGCGCACGGCCCAGCGCTCCAGCAGCAGGTCGCCGTCGCCCTCCAGCTCCAGCGACAGGCGCCGCCGGGCCACCGTGGCGCGGACGGCGCGCACGGCCTGGCGGTGCTCGCGGTCCATGCCGTCCGCCAGGCGCAGCAGGCTGGCCAGCTTCAGCACGAGCTGGCGGTCCTCGCCCGGCAGCGCGGTGAAGCTCTCGTGGTGCTCCGCCGGCACGCCCTTGCGGTGGTAGCGCGCCAGGTGGGCGATGATCTCCGTCTCGCGGGGGGTGAACTCCGGCAGCTCGCTCTGGCTGACCAGGTAGTGCGAGTGCTTGTGGTGCTTCTTGTAGCCCACGAAGATGCCGATGTCGTGCAGCACCGCCGCCGCCAGCAGCATCCGCCGCTCCTCCGCCCCCAGCCCGTGCACCTCCGCGAGCTGGTCGAAGAGCGACCCCGCCAGCCTGGCCACGTGCAGCGCGTGGCGCTCGTTGAACAGGTAGCGCCGGCCGAGGGCGACGGCGCCGGCGATGGCGTGGCGCTCCTTGCGGTCCTCGTGCGCCTGGTGCGTGGCCAGGTCGTCAACGAGGTCCGCGAGCAGCCCGTCGCGCAGGCCCACGCCGGGCACCAGGATGCGGTCCGCGCCCGCCAGCGCCGCCACGCGCTCGTAGACCATGGCCGCGGGGACAATCACGTCCGCGCGGTCCGGCTTGAGCCCCATCTGCTCCACGCGCTGGCGGTACGACAGGCTGCCCAGCGTGTCGATCAGCCGGCGCAGCTCCGCCAGCGGCAGCTCCGCCACCCGGTCGCCCGGGCTGCCGGTCAGGCGGGCCAGCGCGTCGATGTTGCCGCCGGTGGCAATGACCCCCGCGGGGTTCCACTGCTGCGCCAGGACGGGGATGCTCAGGCTGGCGGCGTACTCGCGCAGCAGGCGCTGAAAGCGGCCGGGCTCCTGCCCCGCGCCGGACAGCTCCTCCAGCAGGCGGACGGAGCCCACCGTGTGGCTCTCCGTCCACAGGATGCCGGCGCTGTCCACCAGCGACACCTCCACGCTGCCGCCGCCCAGGTCCACCAGGATCCACTTCTTGTCGCCCAGCGGCACGCGGCCGGCCACGCCCAGGTAGACCAGCCGCGCCTCTTCCGTGCCGGTGATGACCTCCAGCTCCACCCCCGCCTCCGCGCGCGCGCGCTCCACCAGCTCCGCACCGTTGCGGGCCTCGCGGGCCGCGCTGGTGGCCACGGCGCGGTAGTGGCGCACCCCCAGCGCGTCCATGCGCGCGCGGAAGTCGGCCAGGGCGCGGACCGCCGCGTCCAGGGCGTCGGGGGCCAGGCGGCCGGAGAGGAACACCTCGTGGCCCAGGCGCACCGCGTGGCGGGCCTCGTCCAGCACCACGTGCTCCGCGGCGCTGGCGAACTCCGCGGCGGCAAAGCGGATGGCGTTGCTGCCCACGTCGATGGCCGCCACGCGCAGGGGGAACGCGGGCGCCTGCTCCGCCGCGGGGATTTCGTCGCGCGGCATGCTCAGGCGGGCGGCGTGCGCGCGGCGACGAGCCGGCCGAAGCCGTTCTCCTCGGCGATGTCCAGCGCGTACTCGGGGCCGCGGTCGCGGCGCAGCCAGGGCAGGGGGATGACGGGGACGGGGTCCAGCAGCTCCGCCAGCGCCTCGCGGTTGGTGCGCTCCGCGATGCCGCCGGGGTCCGGGTCCAGCGCGTTGAGCACCACGCCGCGCACGCGCAGCCCGGCGTCGTGCGCGGCGCGGACGGTGAGCTGCGTGTGGTTGATGGTCCCGCGGCGGTTGCCCGCGACGACGACCAGGTCCAGCCCCCAGGAGACGAACAGCCCGTCGTAGGCCAGGTCGCGGGTCAGGGGGACGAGCAGCCCGCCCGCGCCTTCCACCACCACCGCGTCCACGCCGTCGGTGATGCGGTGGAACGCCGCGTCGAGCGCCGCCACGTCGATGGCGCCGCCCGCGCGGGACAGCGCCACCCAGGGCGAGAGGGGCTCGGCCAGCAGGACGGGGCGGACGTCCTCGATGGCGGCGTCCATGCCGGCGGCCTGGCGCAGGCGCATGGCGTCGCTGCCGGGGTCGTTGGCCTTGACGCCGGTCTCGACGGGCTTCATGGCCGCGACGCGCAGGCCCTGGCGGCGCAGCAGTCCCAGCAGCAGGGTGGAGACGAACGTCTTCCCCACCTCCGTGTCCGTTCCCGTGACCCCCAGTCCGATCATCGCCGCTCCGTTCGCGTGCGCCCTTCCGTCCGCCGCCCAAGGTGCGCGTCGCCGCCCCCGCGCGAAAGGGCGGGACGGAAGTACGAAGTACGGAGTACGAGGTACGAAGTAGGAAGTGGGTCGGGTGCGGGTTGGTGGGGTTAGGCGAGTGGCGGTGATCGCGCGTGATGAATAGCGTGTGATGGCCATCAGGGCACGACGCCGCCATCCGGCCGGCGGTTGACACCGCGCCTGAGACAACACGAAGTCCGCCTGCGCGGACTGAACGGGAGAGTACCCTGAGACGCGGGCAGAATGGCGCATGTCCATGGTAGAGACGCCCCGCCGGGGCGTCTCTACGGGGGCGGCAGGCGCACGGCGGACGGCAACGCGCGCAGACGCCCCTCCCCCGAAGTTGGGGGAGGGGCAGCGAGGAACGAGCGGGGAGGGGGCCTCCGCCCACGAGAGGCACCCAACCCCCGCCGCGAACCTCGCAAGCCCATCCCCTCCTTCCGCCAATGCGATCCCACTCCCTCGAAGTTCGCACTTCGCACTCCGTACTTCGTACCTCGTACTTCTGTTACCCGTCTACTTCCGGCCAACAGTTTGCATCGTGGCCGCCCTTGCCCCTGGAGCGGCCTTGGCCCGACCACCCGACCGCATGGCGACGCGTACCCGAGCCGCAACGCCGGCACTCCCCGGCCGCGACGAGCTGTACCGCCTGCTCGTCGAGAACGTCACCGACTACGCCATCATCCTGGTCAGCGCGGATGGGCGCGTCGCGACGTGGACGGAGGGTGCGGGCCGCATGTTCGGCTACGCGGAGGAGCAGGCCGTGGGGCAGCCCGTCTCCATCTTCTATCCCCCGCAGGACGCGGAGGGCGGCGCCCCGGAGCGCGACCTGCGCCTGGCCGCCACGCAGGGCCGCTGCGAGACCGTCGCCTGGCGCGTGCGCAGCGACGGCACCCGCCTGTGGGCCACGGTGGTGCTCACCGCCATCCAGGACGCGCGCGGGCGCCTGATCGGCTTCGGCCAGATCACCCGCGACCTGACCGAGCGCAAGGAGGTGGCGGACCGCTACGAGGAGAGCCGCCAGCGCTACCGCTCGCTCTTCGACCACAACCCCGACGCCATCCTCAGCTTCGACCTGGACGGCACCCTGCGCTCCATCAACCCCGCGGCGGAGACGCTGACCGGCTACGAGGCGGAAGACCTGCGCTCGTCGGCGTTCTGGACGCTGGTGGCGCCCGAGGAGCGCGAGGCCATGCGCGACCGCTTCCACGCCGCCGCCGCGGGCACCCCGCAGCAGGCGGAGACGGCCGTCGTGCACCGCGTGGGCCGGCGCGTGGAGGTGCGCGTCACCCTCGTCCCCATCGTGGTGCAGGGCGACATCATCGGCGTGTACTGCATCGCGGAAGACGTGACGCAGCGCCGGCACGCGGAGGCGGAGCGCGAGTCGCTGCTGCTGCGCGAGCGCGTGGCCCGCGCGGAGGCGGAGGCCGCCAACCGCGCCAAGAGCGATTTCCTGGGCATCGTGAGCCACGAGCTGCGCACGCCGCTCAACGCCATCATGGGGTACGCGGACCTGCTGTTCGACGGCGAGGCCGGCCAGGTCAGCGAGCTGCAGCGCAGGCACCTGGACCGCATCCGCGCCAACTCCGGCCAGCTCCACCGCATCGTGGAGGACGTGCTGGGATACTCGCGCCTGGACTCCGGCGCGGAGTCCGTGGCGCTGGAGTGCATCGATCTCCACCCCGTGCTGGCGGAGGCGGCCCGCGAGGCGGAGGGCGCCGCGCAGCGCAAGGGCCTCACGCTGGAGGTGGTGTGCGACGAGCCCGGCTGCCACGCGGAGACGGACCCCCGCCGCGTGCGCGAGCTGCTGCGGGCGCTGCTCTCCAACGCGGTCAAGTTCACCGAGCAGGGCGGCGTGCGGGTCGTCGCCCGGCGCGAGGCGGCGTGGGTGGCCGTCGCGGTGGCGGACACGGGCGTCGGCATCGCGCCGGAGCACCTGGAGCGCATCTGGGAGCCGTTCTGGCAGGCGGAGGACCCGCTCATCCGCCGCGCCGGGGGCACCGGCCTGGGCCTGAGCATCGCGCGGCGGCTGGCCTCGCTGCTCGGCGGCGACATCCACGTGGCCAGCACCCCCGGCCAGGGCAGCACCTTCACCGTCCGCCTGCCCATCGCCCACGTCTAGCGGCCCGCGTCCTCACGCGGCGCGGCCCTCCCGGTCGAAGATCCCCAGCATCGCCGTCTCCAGCGCGGCGCGCAGCTCGTCCGCGCTGGCGCCCAGGTGGAACGCGGAGACGGCGGCGGGCCGCAGCAGCTCCGCCAGCGTCCGCGACCGCTCCCCCTCCCCCGCCGCCGCGCCGGCCCGCTCCGCGATCCGCGTCCCGCGCGCGCCCTCCGTCACCACCACGCCGCGCCGCTCCAGCTCGCCGTAGGCGCGCGCCACCGTGCCGGGCGCCACGTCCAGCCGGTCCGCGAGCTGCCGCACGGTGGGCAGCCGCTCGCCCGGGCGCAGCTCGCCGGTGGCCGCGTGCTCGGTGATCTGCGCCATGATCTGCTCGTAGATGGATCCGTGTGAGCCATGCAGTCTCCACCCGCCTGACTTGACACTCCGCGCGGGCTCGCGCACCCTGTAGGTCCCCCGGCGCCACGCGCCATGCAGTCCCCTCACCTGAAGGATGTCCCATGCAGCACTCCTCCCTCCTCCGCCGCACGCTCGCCGTCTGCCTGGCCGCCGCGCTCGCCGCCTGCGGAGGCGACGAGCCCGGGCAGCAGGCCGCCAACGTCGAGGACATCGACCAGAAGTCGTCGGCCACGGCCACCGAGAAGGAGATCGCCGCCTTCCGCGCGCCCGCGGACAGCGTGCTGACCCCCGCGCAGGTGGACGCGTACCTCAAGACCACGCTGCTGCAGTTCGACTACCTCCGCAGCGAGGCCAGGGGCCTGCACGACCGCGCCGCGAAGATCGAGGATCGCGGCAAGGACGAGAACGTGGTGTCCGGCCTGCGCAACCTGGGCGCGAGCATGAGCCTGATCACCGACATGGCGGACCTGGTGGGCGGCAGCTACGTGCGCGCCGCGCGGTCGCAGGGGTACAACCCGGCGGAGATGGAGTGGGTGCGCGAGCGGATGACGGAGCTGGCCGGCCACCTGGCCATGCAGCCTATGTACGAGGCGTCGCTGCGCAGCGCGGAGACCATGCGGCAGCAGGCGGCCGCCTACCGCCAGCAGATGGCGGCGGGCACCCTTCCCGGCTTCACGGAAGAGAACATCAAGGAGATGGAGCGCACCGCCGAGGAGGCGGAGAAGCAGGCGCGCGAGCAGCTGGGCAGCGCCGGCGCCATGGCGCGCAACCTGGCCGTGCTGCGCCGCGCCAAGCCCGCCGTCACGGACGAGATGTGGACCGGCGTCGCCTTCGTGGGCGGCGCCTCGGGGCTGTTCGGGCTGAGCGGCCTGGCGGACCCGGCGGACACCACCGCGCAGCGCCAGCTCACCGAGTGGCGGCAGCTCTACCTGGACGCGCTGGCCAACAAGGTCACGCCCGGCATGGAGGCCGATCCCAAGCCGGCCGCGGAGCATCCGGCAGCACCGGCCACGCCCAACTGACCACCGGTCACCTGTCGATGACACAGAGCGCGGAGCGGACGGAGCCGGCCCCCGGCGGCCGCTCCGCGCTGCTGCTGGGAGCCACCGGGCTCGTCGGCGGTTACGTGCTGGCGGAGGCGCTCGCCGCCGGATACGGGCGCGTTGCCGTGCTCGGGCGGAGGAAGCTGGCGCAGACGGACCCGCGCGTGGAGCAGCACGTCGTGGAGGACCTAGGGCGGATGGCGGAGCACGCCGAAGCCTTCCGCGTGGACGACGTATTCTGCTGCCTGGGCACCACCCTGCGCGCCGCCGGCTCGCGCGAGGCCTTCCGCCGCGTGGACCACGACCACGTGCTGGAGTCCGCGCGGCTGGCTGCCGAGCAGGGGGCGAAGCGATACCTTCTCGTCACCGCGATGGGGGCGGAGGCGGGATCGCGCGTGTTCTACAACCGCGTCAAGGGCGAGGTGGAGGATGCGGTGCGCGCGCTGCCGCTGCCGTACGTCGTCGTCCTGCGCCCGTCGCTGATCCTGGGCCCGCGCCCCGAGCGCCGCCCCGCGGAGGCGATGGCGCAGCGCGTGGCGCCCGCGCTGAACGCGGTGCTGGTGGGCCCGCTGCGCAAGTACCGCGCGGTGGAGGCGCGCACTGTCGCGCGGGCGATGGTGCGGCTTGCGTTCGAGGACGGCGCGGGCGTGCGGGTGGTGGAGTCC
>DASTLD010000383.1:0-11123 GCA_035715345.1 Longimicrobium sp. | reverse complement strand
CCGGAACACGCGGCGCTCCACGCGGTCCAGCTCATCGACGAGACCCGCTCCCGTCAGGGCGCGCGCCAGGAGCGCCAGGATCACGGCGCGCGCCGTCGGCTGCGTCACCACCCGGAGCACGCCCTTCAGCAGGCGGGCCGCAACGGCGTACTGCCGCTCCAGCACCAGCAGCAGGGCGACATCGGCCGCGAAGAGCGGAAAGCGCTCGTGGTGCTTGGGATACCAGTCGAGCGCGCGCCGGGCGTGCTTTTCGGCCTCGAGCCGCTGCCCCCGCACGGTCAGGAGCAGCGTCAGGTCGTGCTGCACCTCCGCCGAGAGCCATTCGAGCCCGAGCTTTCGTGCCAGCCGCGAGCCGCTGTTGAAGTGCCGCAACGCACCGCGAACCCGGCCGGTGTCCTGGCACAGGATCCCGAACCCCAGGTGCCCGCGCGTCAGCTCGATCCAGTCCTTCTTCTCACGCGAGATCCCGATCCCGCGGTTGAACCATACCTCGGCCCGTCCGTGGTCGAAGGCGTTGCGCGTAACCCGGCCGGCCAGGTTGGCCAGGCGCGGATTGCCGGGGTCCAGCAGGGCTCCGGCTTCCGCGAACTCGATGGCGGTCTGCGTGTGCCCGCGCTCCAGGGCCCAGTGGACGACGGCCTGGCATTCCGAGGCGGCGTGGCTGGCTGTCAGCGCCGCCGGCGTCGAGAGGAAAGCCGCGAACGCATCCAGCGCTCCGGCGAGCCGGCCGCACTCCGCGCGCGCCGCCTTCCGCTTGGCATGTACCCACGCGGGCAGGCTGGCGGGGAACAGCTCGCGCCGGGCCTGCTCCGCGGATCGCGCCCAGGCGCGGAGGTGTCTCGAGTCCTGCCACAACACGACGCCGAGGTCCGTCGGAAGCTCCCTCAGGATCTCCTGGTCACACCGGCGGTCGGTCGGCGGCGGGAGGATTATGCGTCGTTCTTCGCCCATAAATGGCCGTCGCAGGTGTCGCGAGAACATTAACCGACACGATACGCAAGCTGAGAACCGCCCGCTACCCCGTGATCCGGCCCCGGGCCGGCCCATGCTGCGCGCTGCGGGGACGAGATCGGCGCAAGCCCGCTCACGGCTTGGGGATATCGCCTCCCGGCCAGCCCCGAGGCGGTGGAGGCCCCGGCCACACCGCACGCGAAAACGCCCGCCGCGGCAGGGCCGGGGCGGGCGTCGAATGCGTGTCGGGTGCTGGTCTAGGCGGCGTCCAGGATGCCGCTCAGGCGCTCGCGCAGCCGCGGGAAGAGCTCGGGGCCCTTGGGCACCATCCAGCTCGGCGGCAGGCCGGCGATGTTCTGCTCCACCTCCGGCGGCGGCGCCGTGGTCACGAAGACCGCGGGCGTCGCGGCGTACTCGGGGATGGTGCGCAGCTCGCGGCAGCTCTGGTAGCCGTCGCGGCCGGGCATGTCCACGTCCAGCAGGAACGCGTCCACCGGCAAGGGCTCGGCCGCGGCCCAGGACAGCAGCTCGTCGCCGGAGCCGAAGCGGTGCACGCGGTATCCCTGGCGCTCGAGCCAGGCGGACACCATCTCCACCTGGGCCTCGTCGTCGTCGGCCAGCGCGAGCGTGGGTTGTCTCGTCGTCATCAGGTCACGGGAACAGCGGGTTCACTCGCAGGGGCGGATTGCAAGAAGAAGCCCACTTGCCGACACTCAGGCAAACCCTTCCACCGCAAACAGTTACGGCGTCTCCAGGACACAAGGGACGGGCGATTCCCGTTCCCGGCGGGGAACGCCTGCTCCCAATCGGGAACGCTATGTCGCGTCGGACTCGGCCCGCAGGCGATCGATGAGCCGCGCGACCGCTCCGTCCGCGCCCGGATCGTCCGTCTTCAGCGCCTCTTCCGCCGCCCCGGCGAGGTGTCCCAGCTCCTCCAGGCCGTAGCCCAGCGCGGCGCCGCGCAGCTTGTGCACCTCGCGCGTCAGCGTGGCGCGGTCGCCGGCGCCGCGCGCGGCCTCCATCGCGATCAGCCGCCCCCCCAGCCCCGCGCGGAAGCGGGCCCGCAGCGGCGCCATGAAGTCGTCGTCGTCGCCCGCATCTCCCGCGGCCGCATCGCCCCCGCCCGCGAGCGCATCACCCGAACGTGCATCGGTTGGACGCGCATCGGCGGGGGGCGGATCGGCGGCGACCCCATCGCCCGGACGCGCATCGGCGGGGGGCGGATCGCCGGAGACCGCATCGCCCGGACCGGCATCGGCCGCGCGGGATCGCGAGTCGCCAGGATCCCGATCTCCCGGGTTTTCATCGCCGGAACCGCCCGCGGGACCGGGCGATGAGGCGGGGAGGCCGCCGAGCGCCTCGTCCACGCGGGCGAGCAGATCGTCGGGCTCCACGGGCTTGACGATGCGGCCGGCGAAGCCCTGCTCGCGCAGCCGCTCCACACTCACGTCCGGCGAGGCGGTGAAGGCGAGCACCGGCACGGCGGCCAGCGCGGGTCGCGCGCGGACCTCGCGCAGCACGTCCACGCCGCTGCGCGCGCCCAGGTTCAGGTCCAGGAGGACGAGCGAGGGCGCCTCGCCCTCGAGCCGGTCCAGCAGCCCCTCCGACGCGTCGCAGGCGACCGCGCGGTAGCCGCCGCCGGTCAGCACGGCCGCGGCGTAGGCGCGGATGTCGGGGTCGTCCTCCACGACGGCGACGGTCTCGCCGCGGACGCGGTGGGGCGCGGCGGGCGCGGCCTCCGCCGGCGCGGCGGCCGCGGGCGCGTGCGAGGCGGGGAGCGCGATCCAGAAGGTGCTGCCCCGCCCCGGGTGCGATTCCACGCCGATGCGCCCGCCCATCAGCTCGGTGAGCATGCGCGAGAGGGCCAGGCCCAGCCCCGCGCCCACGATGCGCGTGCCCGGCAGGTTGACGCGCGAGAACTCCTTGAACAGCCGCTCCTGGTCCGCCCGCGAGATGCCGGGCCCCTGGTCCGCCACCTCCACGCGCACCTCGCCCTCCGCGTCCAGCACGCGCACCTCCACCGGGCTGCCGGGGGGCGAGTACTTGATGGCGTTCTCCAGCAGGTTGAACAGCACCTGCCGCACGCGGCCGCTGTCGGCCAGGACGGCCTGCCGCGCCTGGTCGCGCAGGCGGATGTGCACGGGGCGCGCGTTGGCCTGCGGCGCCAGCGCGGTGATGACGGTCTGCGCCTCCTCGCCCACGCGCAGGGGGACGAGCGTGACCTCCAGGACGCCCGCCTCGGCCTTGGAGATGTTGAGGATGTCGTTGACGACGTGCAGCAGGTGGCGCGCGCTGCGCAGCACCACGCCCAGGTAGTCGGCGCGCTCGCGGGGCGGCAGCGTGTCGTTGTGGCGCTCCAGCAGGCTGGCGAAGCCGATGATGGAGCTGAGCGGCGTGCGCAGCTCGTGCGCGACGTTGCCGATCACGCGGCGGCGGGCGTGCTCGGCGTCTTCCGCGGCGTGCAGGCGCGCGCGCAGCTCCGCCGCCTCCGCCGTGCGGCGGGCCAGCTCCGCGCGCAGCTCCTCCACCCCGCCCTGCCCCGGATCCGCCACGCGCTACTCCCTTCCGGAGAGCAGGCCGTGGCGCTTGCGCCGCTGCCACAGCACCTTGCGGCTGACGCCGAGCTGCTCCGCCGCGGCGTTCACGTTGCCGCCCAGCTCGCGCAGCGTCGCCTCGATGTAGCGCCGCTCCACCTCGTCCAGCGTGAGCCCGCGCGGGATGGCCAGCCCGTCCGCCGGCGCCGCCGCCGCGGGAGAGGCGGACGAGCCGGTGTCCAGGTCCGCGATGCGCAGCGTGGGCCCGCGCGAGAAGATCATCGACCGCTCGACCACGTTGCGCAGCTCGCGCGCGTTGCCGGGCCAGTCGTGCTGCATCAGCCGCTCGGCGCTCTCCGGGTCCAGCTCCGGCGCCTGCGGCTTGCCGAAGTACTCCGCCGCGCGCTTGATGAAGTGCCGCGCGATCTCGGGGATGTCGGAGCGGATGGCGCGCAGCGGCGGCAGCACCTGGCCGGCCACGTTCAGGCGATAGTAGAGGTCCTCGCGGAAGGCGCCGCGCGCCGCGTCCGCCGCCAGGTCCTGGTTGGTGGCGGCCACGACGCGCAGCGACACCGACTGCTCGCGCGTGGAGCCGATGCGGCGGAAGGTGCGGCTCTCCAGGAAGGTGAGCAGCTTGGCCTGCAGCTCCAGCGGCATGGAGCCGATCTCGTCCAGGAACAGCGTGCCGCCGTCGGCCACCTCCACCAGCCCCTTCTTGGCCTGGCGCGCGTCGGTGAACGCCCCCTTCTCGTAGCCGAACAGCTCCGCCTCCAGCAGGTTGGCGGGCAGCGCGGCGCAGTTGACCTCCACGAAGCGGTAGCCGGAGGCGCGGCTGGCCGCGTGGATGGCGCGGGCCACGAGGTTCTTGCCGGTGCCGGACTCGCCCAGCAGCAGCGCACTGACGGAGGGGACGGAGGCCACGTTCTGGATGAACTCGCGCACCTCGCGGATCAGCGGGTGCTTGCCGATGATGGCGTGCGGGTCGAAGCGGGCCTGGGTGACGGAGCGCAGCAGCTCGTGCGCGGGCGCCTGCTGGAGCGCGCGGTGCAGGCGCGTCTCCAGGGCGCGCGGCTCGATGGGCTTGGTGACGAAGTCGGTGGCGCCCGCCTCCAGCGCCCGCTCGGCGTCGCCCTCCGTGCCGCGCGCGGTGGCGATGATGAGCGGCAGCGACTCCGACACCTCGCGCACGCGGCGCGTGAAGGCGATGCCGTCCATGCCCGGCATGACCAGGTCGCAGACCACGGCGTCGGGCGGCTCCGCGCGGATCTCCTCCAGCGCGCTCTCCGCGCGCGTGAACCCCTTGGTCACGAACCGCCGCCCGCGCTCGAGCTGCGCGGTGACGAGCGCCACCTGGTCGGGATCGTCGTCGATGATGAAGACGGTGGGGTTCACGGGAGGGCGGGGCGGGAGGTCGGGAGTAACTGAAGTACGAGGTACGAAGTAACTGAAGTGCCTAGTGCCTAGTTCCTAGTGCCTGGTTGGCCTGCGATTGCCGGAATGCGCCGCGCATCCTCTCCAGACCCGCCTGGGCAAGCGTTGTCATCCTGAGGGAGGCGCCTCGCCAGCCGTGACCCGCGCGCTACATCATGGCGCCGACCGAAGGATCTTGCCGGCTCGGCGCACGGCCAAGCCCTGCGCACCGGGGACAGCCCTGCGACCGCGGAGAAGATCCTTCGGTCGCGCGCACAGTCCCGCGCATGCGTCGGGCTCCTCGCGGCGCTTCCTCAGGATGACAACACAGGTGCCGCGCCGGATGCCGGCTTCGCGCGCCGGTGCCCGCATGCAGTCCGCGCAGGCGGACTTCGTGCTTTTCGAGGCGCGGTTTCAACCGCCGGCTGGATGCCGCGCCCCGCACACCGAACCGTCCTTCCGCCTCATCGGACCCCCGTGCGGCGCTCGTCAGGATGACACCGATAACGCGGCGCGCCGGCGCGTGTCTTCTCCCCTATTCCCTATTCCCTATTCCCTATTCCCTATTCCCTAATCCCTATTCCCTAGTCCCTAATCCCTGCCGTTCCGTCCTCCACCCGCTCCCAGCGCTCGGCGTCGCGCACCTGGTACTTGGAGAGCGTGCGGGTCACCGCCTCGCCCAGGTCGATCTGGAGCTGGTTGGCCAGGACCACGATCACGAAGAGCACGTCGCCCAGCTCGTCGGCGACGTCGGCGGCGGGCTCGGTGGGCTTCTTGGTCTTCTTGCCCTCCAGGTGGTTCAGCTCGCGGGCCAGCTCGCCCACCTCTTCGGTCAGGCGCGCCAGGTTCACCAGCGGCGGAAAGTAGCCTTCCTTGAACTGCGAGATGTACGCGTCCACCCGCTGCTGAATCTGCGCGAGATCCATCCGCCGTGCCGTGCCGTGAGGTTGCAGAACCGTGCGATACGCTGGCGCCAAGGTACGCCCGTTCCCAAATGGAAACAAGGGTGATGAGCGGGGCCCCGTGCGGGGAAGTCTGCCGCCCGTGGCGTGGTGGCCGCGCCGGGCGGCGCTCCGCGGGAGGCCCCACCCCCCGGCCCCCTCCCCCCGCGCCGCATCTAGCCATGTGCGGACGGCGAGCGCTGGTGCGGGCGGCGCGTGGAGAGGGGGAGACCTGAGCTGCGCACCGGCTGGCTTCGCGCACAGACCCATCAACCCTCCCCCAGACTTGGGGGAGGGTGCGAGCCTGAGCGAGCGGGTGGGGGCGCCCGCCCCCGCGCGGATGCGGGCAGCCAATGGGGATGCCGGCGTGCCTCCGCCGTTCTCTGCGTCCTCCGCGGCTCCGCGTGAGGCCGCGGTTCGGGGTTCAGCGAGACGAGCCGCGCCCGGGCGCGGGCAACTTTCTTGCAACCCGCGCCCGCTCCCGGCCCGGACTCCACGCGGCGCCCCAACCCCAACCGTCGGCAGGCGATGATCAGCAGACAGGACCTCGAACGGCTCATCCAGCGGCAGGACGGCGGCGGGCCCGTCGTCTCCCTCTTCCTCGACATGTCCGTCGATTCCAACAACAAGCGCAACCACGGCGTGTTCCTGTCGCAGAAGCGCGCCGAGTTCGAGGAGCTGTCCGGCCACGACCCGCACCACCGCGGCGTGGAGCGCGGCATGGGCACGCTCTTCGACCGCGTGCAGGGGTGGCTGGACCAGGAGTACCAGGAGGCCAACCGCGGCGTCGTCATCTACGCCGACGCGGACGGACGGTCGCTGGAGGGGCTGCAGTTCCCCGTGCCCGTCAGCAACCGCCTGGTGGTGGCGGACCGGCCGGTCATCGGCCCGCTGGCGCAGGTGCTGGAGAGCTACGACCACTACGGCGTGGTGCTGCTGGACCGCGAGCACGTGCGCATCCTGGACGTGTACCTGGGCACGCTGCTGGACGAGCTGGAGTTCCGCGGCGACCCGCTGCCCCCGCCGCACGACGTGCAGGCCGGCGGCTACTCGCAGAAGCGGATGCAGCGGCGCAAGCTCGAGGAGATGAAGCACTTCTTCAAGGACTTCGCGGAAGAGGTGGAGCGCTACGTGGCACGCTACCAGCCCGACCAGCTCGTGCTGCTGGGCACCGACGAGAACGTGGCCCGCTTCCGCGAGTTCCTGCCCGACCCCGTGGCGGAGAAGATCGTCTACACCGGCCCCATGGGCGTGGACGATGCCGCGTCGGAGGTCATGCAGCGCCTGGAGCCGCACCTGCGCGCGGAGCAGGAGCGCCAGAGCCGCGAGCTGATCGAGCAGGTGCGCGACCGCGCCAACAACGACTACCTGGCCACCGCGGGCGTGCAGGGCACCCTGGTGGCGCTGCAGGAGGGCAAGGTCGACACGCTGGTGCTGGCCCGGGACCAGGAGCGGCAGGGCGTGCGCTGCGGCCAGTGCGGCTTCGTCTTCGTGCGAGAGGTCAACCGCTGCCCCTACGACGGCAGCGAGCAGATGGAGCCGGTGGACGTGATGGAGGAGATGGTGCGCCTGGCGGAGCAGCAGGGCGCCGCCGTCCAGTTCGCGGACGCCAACGCCATCGCGGACCTGCGCGGGGCCGCGGCGCTGCTGCGCTTCTGACCCCTTCGCGGGCGTCAAAGTTGGCGGGATCGGCCCGGGGTGCCTGCCCCGGGCCTATTTATTGGGGGAAAATGTGACACCGCGGGGGAACGGCGCGTCTGGTTTGCCCACGCCGTAGATTGTATACTCCCCCCGAACCCATCCCCCACCCATGACGATCACCGCGATGGACGTGGAGACGCGCGAGCGCCTGCGTACGGAGCTGGAGGCCCTGGAGGGCGTCCGGCGCGCCGTCGTGGACGACGACCCGCTGCGCGTGTTCGTGATCAGCGACCGCGCCGAGGCGCCCACGGAGATGCTGGTGCGCTCCGTCCTGGCCCGCGAGGGCATTGCCGCCGACGAGGGCGACGTGGTCCTGTCGTACGTGGCCGGCCCGGAGCCGCGCCGCCGGGTGCGCTTCCAGGGCGTGCGCATGGCCGGTGCGCGCGTCGGCCGGGCGGAGGCGGTGGTGGAGCTGGAGTGGGCCGGCAGCACCTTCAGCGGCGCCTACGAGGGCGAGAGCGGCCTGGCGCTGGAGCTGCGCTCCACCGCGCTGGCCACGACGGCCGCGCTGGAGTCGGTGCTGGGCGGGCGCGTCTCGTTCACGCTGCTGGGCATCAAGAGCTTCCGCGCCTTCGACACGGACCTGGTGGTGGTGCTGCTGCGCACGGAGGGGCACGGCGCGCTGGTGGGCGCCTCGCTGGCCACCGGCCACCCGCACCAGTCCGCCGCCCTGGCCGTGCTCAACGCCACCAACCGCGTCCTCGGCAATTACCTCGCGAACGTGGACTAGGGTTCGATAGAGGGCAGGCAGCGCCCGGGTGGGCCGGCTGCCTCCAGAGGGCGGAGGCCCCCTCCCCGCTCGTTCCTCGCTGCCCCTCCCCCAACTTCGGGGGAGGGGCTTTTCTCACCGCGTGATGCGGCCTGCCGTGCGCCTCCCGCCCCCGTAGAGACGCCCCGCCGGGGCGTCTCTACCCATGGACACGCGCAGTCCTGCCCCGCTCACTGCACACTTTCCCGTTCAGTCCGCGCAGGCGGACTTCGTGTTTTCTCAGCCGCGATTTCAATCGCCGGGGCGCAGGCGCGGGCGGGCACACACGAAACTGATCCCACGAAGAAACCCTCCCCGCGTCCGCAGGGAGGGCTCCATCACTCGCGAGAGATCGTGCGCTTTCGCACTCTCGTACTTCGTACTTCGTACTTCAGTTGTTCTTCCGCCCCTTCTTCCCCAGCACCGCCTGCACGTACCCGTTGTTGGGGTCCTGGCCGGCGCGGACGAGCTGGTCCACGCGCTCGGGGCCGCGGTTGTACGCCAGCAGCGCCAGCTCCAGGTTGCCGTCGTACTTCTCGATCAGCGACTTGAGGTAGCGGAAGCCGATGCGCAGGTTGGTGTCGCGGTCGAACAGGTCCGCCCGCGTCACGCCGCGCTTGTAGTACTTGGCGGTGCCCGGCATGAGCTGCGTCAGCCCCACGGCGCCCACGGGGCTGACCGCGCGGCGGTTGAACTCGCTCTCGGCGCGCACCAGCCCGAACGCCAGGTCCGGGTCGATGCCCTCCGCCAGGGCAATGTCCTCGATGCGCTCCGCCAGGTCCGCCGGGATGCCGAAGCGCGTGGAGTAGGCGTGGATGCGCTTGAGCCGCGCGATCTCCGCCTTCTGCAGCTCCACCATCCCCTCGGCCGACGTGGGGCGCAGCATGGACGGCCAGCCCGCCGCCAGCAGCTGCCCGCTGCCCTGCCGCGCGCCCACCAGGTACGCGGCCAGGAAAAGGGTGCCGCCCACCACCATCGTGCGCGCCAGCCCGGCCACGTTCCAGCGCCGCCGCTTGCGCGCGGCCACGTCCTCCTGCAGCTGCCGCAGCAGGGGAGAGACGTGGAACACCCGCGGTTTTCGCGCAGCCAGATCGGCTTGCAGCTTCAGGATCAACGACTGCATCAGGGGCCTCCGGTGCGTAGTTCGGCCCCACCAATGGCAAGGGATGTGCCCCGGTCCGCTCAGTCCCGCTCGCCCGCCGTCCACGTTCCGCTGCGTCCGCCCTCCTTGCGCAGCAGCCGGATCCCCCCGATCTCCATCCCCCGGTCCCGTGCCTTGCACATGTCGTAAACCGTGAGCAGGGCGGTGCTTACGGCCACCAGCGCCTCCATCTCCACCCCCGTCTTCCCCTCCACGCGCGCCGTGGCGGTCACGCGCAGGCCGGGGAGCGCCTCGTCGGGGGCCAGGGTGACGTCAACCGACGACAGGGGAAGGGGATGGCAGAGGGGGATGAGGTCCGCCGTGCGCTTGGCCCCCATGATTCCCGCGAGCTGGGCGATGGTGAGCACCGACCCCTTGGGCGTGTCGCCGGCCAGGATGGCGGCCAGCGTCCCGGGCGACGTGCGGATGGCGCCCTCCGCCACGGCAAGCCGTTGCGTGGGCGCCTTTTCGCCGACGTCCACCATGCGCGGGCGGCCGGCGGGGTCCAGGTGGGTGAAGCCGGGGTCTTGCGCCATGGCGGGGAAGGCGGAGAACGGGAAAGGGGAGGGCGGGCGTGTCCCAGGTGCGCCCCTCCGCGCCCCACCGAAGGGCGGGGGAGGCGGCGGACAAGGAAACTTTTGCTTCAGCCCAGCAGGTCGCGGCGCACGCCGCGCAGCAGGTCCGCCAGGATGAGCTGCGGGTTGACGTTGCCCGCGGCCAGCTCGCGCGCCTCCTGCACGCGCACGATGGCGTCCGCCACGCCCGCCGCGGGCACCGGGCGCGCGGCCAGGCGGCGCAGCAGCGGGTCGTCGCCCGCGCCGGGGGCGGACTCCGGCGCGCCGGCGGCCAGCGCCATCAGGTCGCGCAGCCAGCGCGCCAGCGACTCCAGGCCCGCGGAGAAGTCGCCGCGCGCGCCGGAGGGGGCCACGGCATTCGCGGCCGCCAGGCGCGGCGTCTCGCCGTCGCCCACGGCGGCGGCCAGCAGCTCGCGGCCGGTGTCGCGCAGCTTCTGCGCGCTCCCCGCGCCGCCCGCCGACGGCAGCATGCGGATGGCCCGCCCGATGGCGCCCTCGACCGTGGCCGCGAGCGACGACGCCTCGCGCGGGGACTGCCTCGCGACGTCCACCAGGAACGCCTCCACGTCCGCATCGCTCACCGGCAGCAGGCGGACGGGGAGCACGCGCGAGCGGATGGTGGGCAGCAGGGCGCCGGGGCTGGCGCTGGTCAGGACCAGCGTCGTATCGGCCGGCGGCTCCTCCAGCAGCTTGAGGAAGGCGTTGGCCGCCTCGGGGCTGGACTCCTGCGGCACCATGGCCTCCGCATCGCCCACCACGAACACCTTGCGGCGGCCCACGGAGGGGCGCATGCCCGCCAGGCGCTGCAGGTTCTGGATGGTGCCCATGAAGTAGGCGGGCGCCTTCTCGTACTGCGGCACGTGCAGCGGGTCCGCGCGCCGGGCGGCGAGCTCCGCGCCGCGCGCCTCCTCCAGCTTGTCGCGCAGCTTCTCGGGGGACGAGGCGTCGGGGCGGGGCAGGGGAAAGAACCAGTGCAGGTCCGGGTGCTCCAGCCGCTCCGCGCCCCGGCAGGAGACGCAGGCGCCGCAGGGGCCGTCCGCGGAGGGGGACGCGCAGAGGAGGAGCTGCGCCAGCCACAGGGCCACGCGCTCCTTGCCGATGCCGGCGGGGCCGTGCAGCAGC
>DASTLD010000382.1:0-2704 GCA_035715345.1 Longimicrobium sp. | reverse complement strand
CACCGAAATGTAGAGGGCGCGGAGAACCGAAGTTCTCCGCGCCCTCCGCGTCCCTGCGCGAGGTTTTTTCCCTACCGTCCGCGCGCCAGGCGGATGTTGCCGCTGACGGTGGTGATCTCCAGGTCGCTGCCGCCGCGGCCCAGACGTGCCCGCGCCTCCTGGCCGATCTTGATGTTGATGCCCCAGCGGTTGTCGTCGCCGCCGGCGCGGGCCATCGCCTCGCGCTCCACGGGGAAGTTGGCGTCGATCTCGCCGGTGAGCGTCTGCGCGTGCAGGTCCGCGTTCACGTCGCCGTCCACGCGCAGGTCCACGTTGCCGGCCACGGTGGTGAAGTGCATGTCGTCGTCCATCGCCCGGCCCACCTGCGCCTCGATGTTGCCGCTGACCGAGGCCGCGCGCGCCGCCTCCGTCGTGGCGATGCGCACGTCGCCGGCCACCGTGGCCACGTCCACCTCGCTGCGCAGCCCCTCCGCCTCCACATCGCCGCTGACGGTGCGGCCCACGAAGCGCACGCCGGCCGGCACCTTCACCACGAAGTCCACGCGCATGTCGTCGTGGTCGTCGTCGCCGTGGCGATGGTCGCCGTCGTGGCCACGGCGGTGCTCGCTGTCGCAGGGGCCGTTGCCGCCGCGGCTGCGGACGCGGCGGTCGTCGTCGTCGTCCGGGTCGTTGTCGTCGTCGTCGTCGCGATCGCGGTCCCGGGTCCGGCCGCGGTGTTCGTTCCAGTCGCCGTGGTCGTGCGGGTAGATGGCGCAGATGGTGACGCCGTCCTCGTGCTGGTCCACCTCGATGCGCACCTCGTCGGCGTCCGCGCCGCGGCGCATGGCCACCACCTCCACCTGGTCGCCGCCCGTGACCTCGGCGGTGATGTCGCCCACGACGCCGCGGATCTCGATGGCGTCGCCGCGGGAAATGCGGCCCGCCCAGCGGAAGTCCTGCCGCGACGCGGCCGCGCCCTGCGCCGGCGCCGCGCGCTCCTTCGCGACGGCCTGCACCGCCTGCATCGTTAGGACGCCGCCCTTGCCCGCCTTCGCGTCGCTGTCGTGGGGGAGCGCGAAGCCCGCCACGGTCGCCGCCGCCGCCAGGATCACCGTGTACCGCATCAGTCCGTCTCCATGCTCGTGGTTGGGTCCCGCCGAAGCGGCGCCGCGTCCCGGTCGCCCGCATCCGGCGCATTGGATGCCGTCCACGCGCGGATGGTTTAGAAGCCGCCGCCGCGCGTCATCCCCATCGTCCGAAACCTTCCCCGCGGCCGGGGGGTCCGATTACTGTATCCCGGCGCGTCCTCACGCTCTTCCGCCCCTTCCCGCCCCCGTCTTCCGCATGCCCATCTCGCAGGACCAGGCCCTCAAGGTGGCCCAGCGGCTCGTCCGCGGCCGGCCCGTGGAGGAGATGACGGGCCTGCTGGCGCCCACGCCCGCCGCGGACCATCCCCCGCCGCCGCGCGTGCCCGCCAGCCGCGAGTGGAGCGCGGAGGCGCACGCCCGGCGCGTGGCGTTCGTGCGCGAGCTGGGCGTCGACATCCCCCACCTGGCCGGCGGCGCGCCGCACCCGGACCCGGCGGCGCTGCGCGGGAACGTGGAGAACTACATCGGCATGGCGCAGGTGCCGGTGGGGCTGATCGGGCCGCTGCGGGTCAACGGGCTGCACGCGCGCGGCGACTTCTACGTGCCGCTGGCCACGTCGGAGGGCGCGCTGGTCGCCAGCCACGACCGCGGCGCGTACCTGGTGACGGCGGCGGGCGGCGCCATCTGCCTGACCACCACGGAGCAGGTGCAGCGCGCGCCGGCGTTCGTGTTCGACAGCCTGGCGCAGGCGGCGTGGTTCGCGGGATGGGCGGTGGGGCAGTTCGAGGTGCTGCAGGCGGCGGTGGGGCGCGTGACCGCGCACGGGCGGCTGCTGGACGTGGCCACGCACATCGAGGGCAACCACGTCTACCTGATCTTCGCCTTCCACACCGGCGACGCGGCGGGGCAGAACATGGTGACCTTCTGCACGGCCGCGCTCTGCGAGGAGATCCTGGCCGGCACGCCCGTCCAGCCGCGCTACTGGTTCCTGGAATCCAACATGTCCGGGGACAAGAAGGCCACCGCGCTCAGCTTTCTGCAGACGCGCGGGCGCAACGTGACGGCGGAGGCGTGCATCCCCCGGCACCTGGTGGAGCACGTGCTGCACACCACGCCGGAGCGCATGGCGGACTACTGGCGCGTGAGCTTCGTGGGCGGCGTGCGGACGGGCAGCATCGGCGTCAACGGGCACATCGCCAACGGCATCGCGGCGATGTTCCTGGCGTGCGGGCAGGACGTGGCGTGCGTCAGCGAGGCCAGCGTGGGCGTCACCCGCCTGGAGGTGACGGACGCGGGCGATCTGTACGCCGTCGTCAGCCTGCCCAACCTGATCGTGGGCTCCGTGGGCGGCGGCACGCGGCTGCCGACGGCCAGCGAGTGCCTGCGCATCATGGACTGCCTGGGCGATGGGCGCGGCACCAAGCTGGCCGAGATCTGCGCGGCGCTCACGCTGGCCGGCGAGCTCTC
This sequence comes from Longimicrobium sp., assembly GCA_035715345.1. Classification (GTDB taxonomy): domain Bacteria; phylum Gemmatimonadota; class Gemmatimonadetes; order Longimicrobiales; family Longimicrobiaceae; genus Longimicrobium. The sequence continues at coordinate 170 of DASTLD010000382.1, read as the reverse complement.
CATCGTCGGCGCCCTCTGCGCCGGCGAGTTCGCAAAGGCCCACGCCGCGCTGGGCCGCGGGGCGCCTGCGGAACGCTAGACTTGACTGCTCCTCCGGTATATACTTTTGTTGTAACCCACTTCAGGAGAGCAGCACATGATCAAGGAAGTCACCTTCCGCCAGTACGGCG
>DASTLD010000381.1:0-3084 GCA_035715345.1 Longimicrobium sp. | reverse complement strand
CCGTTCCCCGATGTACAGACTCGCCGCCGTCCTGCTCGTTCTCCTTGCCCCCGCCGTGACCGCGTCCGCGCAGCCGGGCGTCGCCGTCGGGAGCTTTCGCTACGTCGAGAAGCAGGACCCCATCACCGACGAGGACGAGAGCCTGGTGATGCTCCCCAGCCGCCCCGTGGACGGCAGGCCGCGCGGGGTGCTGGTCTGGTCGTGCTTCGCGCACGGCATCCGCATGCAGATCCAGCTCGGCGGGCTGGCGCTGTCGACCGAACACGACCTCACCTGGCGCTTCGACCAGGACCGCCCCGTGTCCGCGCGGGTGTGGGCCACGTCGCAGCCCACGCTGTTCGGGCTCGACACACTGCAGTACTACGACTTCACCCAGCGCGTGAAGACGGCCGGCAGGCTGGTGATGCGCGTGCTCCGCCAGGACGGCGAGATGGAGGACCTGTACTTCGACCTGGATGGCGCCACCCGCGCGCTGCCCCTGCTGCCCTGCGTGCGGAACCTGCCGCCCCCGCTGCGGCGCGCCACCGCGCCGGGCGCGGGCCCCGCCGCGCAGGAGCCGGGTCGGCCCACGCTGCACGAGGTACGCATGGTGGGCGTGCAGGGCGGCGCCTCCGGCGCGTTCGCCCCCGCGCAGCTCTACGTCCAGCGCGGCGACACCGTCCGCTTCGTGGCGGACGGCGCCACTGCGTACAACGTGTCCTTTCCGCAGGCCCTGAATGCGCCCGGCGCGCGGCTCCCCGCGCCGGGGCCGTTCCTGTACCGGAAGGGGCAGACCTGGACGCTCGTCGTGGACCTGCCGCCCGGGCAGTACCGCTTCCAGTCAGACCCGCACGCGGCCATGGGGATGATCGGGGAGCTGTTCGTCTTTCCCTGAGTGAAGCGCCCTTCGCGCTGGCCGCCGCCGGCGAGCCCTGACTGGAGGCGGGCAACCCCGTCTCGCACGCCAGTGCCCGCGCTCGCCCCGGACCCGTCCGCGCAGGCGGACATCACGTTTTCGTAGGCCGCGAATTCATTCGCCGGGGCCCCCGCGCCGGCGCCCAGCTGCCCGCGACGACCGCGGAGGCCCGTTCCGATCACCCCCGCCCCACCACCGCCGGCAGGATGTAGCGCGGGATCAGCTCCGTGATGGCCAGGAAGCCGGCCCCCTCGGCGTAGTTGCCGCCGTACGTGGCGATGACCAGGTCCAGCGCCGGCACCACCATCACCTCCTGCCCGCCGTTGCCGGACGCGAAGTACGCCTGGATGGTGCGCCCCCCGAGCTCGTAGTCCCACACCCACCACAGGTACCCGTACCGCGCGCGCCGGCCCATGGGGTAGCGCGGCTGAGACGAGCGCCGCACCCAGTCCTCGCTCAGGATGCGCCTGCCCCGCCAGACGCCGCCGTCCAGGTAGAGCTGCCCCAGCTTCATGAAGTCGCGCGGACGGAACCGCCAGCCGCCGCCGAAGTACGCCTCGCCCAGGGGCGCCAGCGCCACGTAGTAGTCGCGCATCCCCAGCGGCTCCCCCACCAGCTCGTGCATCAGCTCCGGCAGCGGGCGCCCCGCCGCGCGCGACAGCACGGCGCCCGCCAGGTACGGCTGGATGGAGCAGTAGACGGCGCTGTCGCCCGGCGCCCGGATCATCCCCAGGCCCAGGACCACCCGCGTCCAGTCGGGGTTCTCCTGCACCTGCGTGACGTACTCCTCGCTGCCGGGCGACTCGTCGTTGTTGTCGTCGCAGTCCAGCCCCGACGACATGGTCAGCAGGTTCTCCACCGTCAGCGCCCGCTTGCGGGCGTCCGCCTGCGCCACGCCCGGCTCCAGCACGGAGTACACGCGCGTCTCGGGACTGATGTCCACGCCCGCCTGCATGGCCGCGCCCATCAGGACGGTGGCGACGGACTTGGAGGCGGAGCGCGTGTCGTGCGGCTTCTCGCGGTTCTCGCCGTGGAAGTACTCCTCCACCACCAGCTTGCCGTGCCGGGCGATGAGGATGCCGTGCACCCGCAGCGCGCCGATCGAGTCGGTGGCCTCGCCGGCCAAACGCCGCATCAGCTCCTCGATGGGCCCGCGCGCCATCCCCACCTCCTCCAGCGTGCCCACGGGCCAGCCGTCGCCCTCGTCGCGCGGCGGCGCGTAGGCGAAGGAGGCGGCGGGGCGGCCGCGGGGATAGAAGAAGGTGAAGGCGTCGTCCGGCACGCGGCGGAAGTCGTACGAGCCGCCGCGGATGGGGAAGTAGACCGTCATCACCCCGTCGCGCAGCAGCCCCCGGGTGATGACCTGCCCGCGCGCGTCCAGCAGCCGCACCGTGCTGTCCGCCGTCTCGATGCGGTCCAGGCGCATGAAGCGCCCCAGGTTGCGCTCGGGGTTGCGGATGAAGGCGCCCAGCGTGCCGTCCGGGCGCCGCCTGGCCTGGATGTAGAAGGTGAACTCGTCCGCCCGCGGGGTGACCGTGCCGGCGTAGCACCCCGTCCCGCACCCCTCCAGCACCACCGGCGAAGCGAAGCGCATCCCGTCCGTCACGGTGGGCGGCTGGACCCAGTGCCCCGCGATGCGCCCGCCCCGCATGCGCCCGGTGAACGCGCCGGAGCCGTCCGGCAGCGCGAACGCGACCGAGTCTCCCGCCACGTGGACCGCCGCCGTGCGCCCGGCGATCGACGCGCGCCACCCGCCGCCGGCGCGGTCGATCACCAGCCGCCCCGCCACGTCGGGCCCGAAGCGCTTCGTCGCCTGCCACAGCCCCTCCAGCTCCGCTCCCCCTCCCGTCTGGCTCCGCGCGCCGTGCGTCACCAGCAGCAGCAGGGCGGCGGCACCCACGATCCGTGCGCGTCTCATCGCGAATCTCCCGCGTGGAGGTGCTCTTGTGCTGAAATTTCAGCACATCGGGTATGTTCAGCAGGCCGGCCGCGGGTGTCAAGCTGGTTGTTACGGGGAACGCGATCCGGACCTGCGCCAGCTTCGTCGCGCCAGGCGGCGAAACGGTTGCGTTACCCGGGGCAAACGAAAACCCGGACCGCGCCTGCTGCGGCGGTCCGGGTGAAGGTCGGTCTTCGGAGCGGGCCTCCTTATCCCACCCGCTCCTGCCCGGCGCAGCCGAGGCCAAGCT
>DASTLD010000380.1:0-2982 GCA_035715345.1 Longimicrobium sp. | reverse complement strand
CCGGCAGGCGCTGGACGACAACCCCTACCGTACGGAGAGCCGGCCGTACGTGGTGGTCGGCTTCCTGGCCGAGCGGCGCATCGGGCGGGCGCGCGTGTTCGTGAACGCGGAGAACCTGGCGGACGCGCGGGTCACGCGCTGGCACCCGCTGCCGCTCCCCGCCCGCAGCCCCGAGCTGCGCTGGACCACCGACGCCTGGGCCCCGCTGGAGGGCCGCGCCATCAACGCGGGCGTGCGGCTGGACTGGTAGGCCGCGCCGCCCCGCCGGCCGTCCCGTCCCGCCGCCGGGCCGGGTCGTCACGCGTCCGCTGCACCGGGCGAGGCGCGCGCGTTAGATTCGGACCGCCCCGCCGTTCCCATCCCCCCGTACGCACCCGCACGTGGAGAGCTCCCCGTCCTCCGGCCAGCCCCCGCCGCGGCCCGGCGCCCGCCTGCGCTTTGCGCTGGCGGTGGCGGGCGTGTGGACGCTGCTGGCCCTGCTGGCCGCCACCCAGGACGCGCTCAACCTGGTCTACCAGGGGCAGCCGGTGCCGTGGGCGCGGGTCTACGCGGTCTCGCTGGCGGACTGGTACACGTGCGCGGTGTTCACCCCTGTCGTGCTCTGGCTGGTGCGCCGCCACCCCCTGCGCGGGCGCGGCTGGCCGCGGCGCGCGGCGCTCTACGCCGCCGCCGCGGCGGTCATGACGGTGCTCAAGTACGCGCTGTACGTGCCGCTGCGGCAGGTGCTGGCGCCCATCCCCGGCTTCAGCGTCGCGGGCATCCTGGCGGACCGCTTCTTCATGGAGTTCGTGGCCTTCGCGTGCGTGCTGGGCGTGGCCGTGGCCGCGGAGTACTACCGCACCCTGCGCGAGCGCGAGCTGCGGGCGTCGCAGCTGGAGGCGCGGCTGGCGCAGGCCCACCTGGACGCCCTGCGCGCGCAGATCCGCCCGCACTTCCTGTTCAACACCATGAACGCCGTCTCCACGCTCATGCACCGCGACGTGGACGCGGCGGACGAGATGCTGACGCAGCTCTGCGACCTGCTGCGCGAGACGCTGGACGCGGGCGGGGTGCAGGAGGTGCCGCTGCGCGAGGAGCTGCGCGTGCTGGACCACTACCTGGGCATCATGCGGCTGCGCTTCAGCGACCGGCTGACGGTGGACGTGCGCGTGCAGCCGGACGTGCTGGACGAGCCGGTGCCGCACTTCATCCTGCAGCCGCTGGCGGAGAACGCCATCGAGCACGGCATCGCCCGCGACCCGCGGGCCGGGCGCATCGTGGTGGCCGCGCGGCGCGCGCCGGAAGGGCTGCGCCTGACGGTGAGCGACGACGGTCCGGGGCCGGCGGGCGGCGCGGCGGCGGTGCGCGAGGGCATTGGCCTGTCCAACACGCGCGAGCGCCTGCGGCAGCTCTACGGCGGCGCCGCCGCGCTGCGCCTGCGCGGCTCCGCGGCGGGCACGGAGGTGGAGCTGACCATCCCGTGGCGCGCGGCGCGGGCGCTGGAGGCGGTGGCGGGATGAGCGTGCGCGCGGTCATCGCCGACGACGAGCCGCTGGCGCGCGAGCGGGTGCGCGGGTTCCTGGCCGCGTTCCCGGAGATCGAGGTGGTGCGCGAGTGCGGCGACGGGGTGGAGGCGTCCGCCGCCATCCGCGGCCTGCGCCCCGACCTGGTGTTCCTGGACGTGCAGATGCCGGGGATGGACGGCTTCGCGGTGCTGGAGGCGGTGGAGGACGACGCCGCCCCCGCCGTGATCTTCGTGACCGCGCACGACGCCTACGCCGTGCGCGCCTTCGACGTGCACGCCGCGGACTACCTGCTCAAGCCGTTCACCCGCGCGCGCTTTGCCCGCGCGGTGGAGCGGGTGCTGGCGCGCGGGGCGGACGGACGGGCCGCGGCGGCGCGGCAGGTGGCGGAGCTGCTGGGCCACCTGCGCGCGCCCGCCGCCGACGAGCGCATCGCCGTGCGCAGCGGCGACGCCGTGCACTTCGTGCGGGCGGCGGAGATCGACTGGGTGGAGGCGGAGGGCAACTACGTGCGGCTGCACGCGTCCGGCGCGGCGCACGTGCTCCGCGAGCCGCTGCACCGCCTGGAGGCGCGCCTGGACCCGCGCCGCTTCGTGCGCGTGCACCGCTCCGCCATCGTCAACCTGGACCGCGTGCAGCGCCTGGAGCCGTGGTTCCACGGCGAGTTCGAGGTGGTGATGCGGGACGGCACCCGGCTGCGCTCCAGCCGCACCTACAGCCATCGCCTGCGCGAGCTGATCCGCTGAACGCCGCCCGGGCCGGGTCGTCCCGCGCCCGGTCCGCTTCGTCCCCCTCCCGTGGCGCCTCCGCGCCGCGCGCCGCACCCTTCCGCTCCGGACCCCTCACACCGGAGCGAACCGCATGCGCCCGTCCCGCCTCTCCCGATCCTTCGCCATCATGCTCGCCGCCGCGCTGGCGCTCGCGGCGCCGGCGTGCGCGCGCGCGCAGGCGCCCGCCGCGCGGCCCGCGGTGCGCGTCGATCCCGCAGAGCTGGCGCGGATGATGGACTCCATCGTCCCCGCCGCCATGGCGGAGCGGCAGATCCCCGGCGCCGTGGTGGTGGTGGTGCAGCACGGGCGCGTGCTGCTGTCCCGCGGCTACGGCCTTGCCGACGTGGAGCGGGGGCGCCGGGTCAGCCCGGACTCCACCGTCTTCCAGATCGGCTCCATCAGCAAGGTGTTCACGGCCACGGCGGTGGTGCAGCTGGCCGACCGCGGGCGCCTGCGGCTGGACCGCGACGTCAACGCGTACCTGCGCCGCCTGCGCGTGCCCGACGCGTTCGGCGCGCCCGTCACGGCCTGGCACCTGCTGACGCACGGCGCGGGCTTCGACGAGCTGCCGGGCCGCCTGCTGCGCTCCGACACCGCGGCCGTGCTGCCGCTGGCGCGCTTCCTGGACGGCCGCCTGGTGCGCGTCCGCGCGCCGGGCGCGCTGCCGTCGTACTCCAGCTACGGCGCGGCGCTGGCCGGGCTGCTGGTGG
>DASTLD010000379.1:0-5902 GCA_035715345.1 Longimicrobium sp. | reverse complement strand
GGGCCCACGATCATCGGGTCGACCTTGAAGTTGCCGGCGCCGAGGCCGGTGACCGGCGCGCCGGCGGAGTCCGTGACGGACGCGAGCACGTAGTTGTTCAGGCGGTTGCCGGGGGCGGCGATGGAGTCCTCGGAAGCCGCGGTGACGTTGAGCAGTGCCATTGTGTGGTTCTCCGTACTGTGTTGGATGGCGCCGGCGGCCGCCGGACGGCGGCGCGGATGCCGGCTGGATGGGGTTGTGGGTCCTGCGGATGTATCCTGCGACGGCGGCCGGGGAGCGGTGGCCGCCGCCATCCCCCGAAGCACGATCGGCGCCACGTGCGCCAGAGCTGCGCAACCCGTTGCGGTACTGTAGGATGCGCGGATTCCGCACGCTTCGCGTCCCGCCCGTCCCGAGACGGATGCGAGGCTTAATTGTCCCGTCTGGGACGCGTGGGCCGGGGCGCCTCACCCGCGTCTCAGCGCGGGCGGCGCCGTGATTGCAGGGCCGCGGAGGTTTGCCGCTGCCACGACCCTCACACAGGAAGCTGCCGTGAACGCCTGTCTCCTGTTCCTCTGCATGCAGCTCGGCGGTCCGCAGGGGCCGCAGCCGGACCGCCTGTTCGGCGAGGACAAGCTGAAGCACTTCTTCGTCTCGTTCATGGCCACCAGCCTGGCCGCCAGCGGGGCGCGGGCGGCGGGGCTGGACCACGACGCCAGCCTGTACGTGGGCGCGGGGGCCGGCGCGGCGCTGGGCATCCGCAAGGAGCTGATGGACCGCCGCACCCCCGGCGCGACGGCGTCCTTCTTCGACCTGGCCTGGGACGCGGCGGGCATCGCGTCCGCCACGGTGCTCCTGGCCCAGACGCGGTGAGCCACGCGCGCCTAGAGGCCTGATCCACACGAACGATCATCGGGATGATGCCTGGACCGGTTCGCGATCCCGGCCGCCGCGGCGCGCGCCCGGGCCCGTGGACGCCTCACCTGAAGGTGGCGGCCTTCGCGGCGGCCGCCGGCGTCGCGCTGCTGGCGCTGGCCGTGTACGAGGGAAGCGGCATCGGCACGGTGGGGATCCTGCTGCTGCTGCTGGCCGTCTGGCCGTACCGCGAGCATCGGCGCGTGCGGCGGGAGCAGGCCCTGCCGCCCGGCGCGCCGCGTCCCGAGAAGCCGTGGTTCCGCCGCGACATCTCGGAGGTGCAGTCGGCCATCTTCATCGGCCTGGTGGGCGTGCTCACGCTGGCCGACGACGGCCCGGAGCTGCTGGCGGGTGACCGGGGGGAGATCTGGAGCGTGCTCGGCGGCGTGGGGATGCTGGTCACCGGCGCGGTGCTCTTCTGGCTGCACCGCGCCGCGCGTGGGTGGGACCGCAATCGCCCCGACGACACGCCCCTCGGGCCGTCCTGATCGCCCTGCCGCCCGCGCCCAACCGGCCGGCGCCGCCGCTTCGTACCTCGTATCCCCTACTTCGTACCGAAGCACTCACGCACTTCCGCACTCACGCACTTCCGTACCACGCAATCCCTTTCACCGCATCCGCTTCCGCAGTATATTCGTGCCTTCTGGCGGCCCACCCGGGACAGGAAAGCAGCGCGTGAAGAAGCAGAATGGAGTTTTCGCCGGCGCCCTGGTGCTGCTGGCGGGCCTCGTGGTGTACCTCTTTGCCACGGGGATGAAGGGCGCCATGACCTACTACTTTACCCCCGACGAGCTGGCGGCCAAGCTCGTGGCGGACCCCGGCGCGCGCGAGCTGGGCGCGCGCGTGGGCGGGCGCGTGGTGCCCGGCTCCGTCACCTACGACCAGCGCACGCTGGACCTGCGCTTCACGGTGGTGGACATCGCCAGCGGAAAGACCAAGTTCCCGGTGCACTACAACGGCCCGCTCCCGGACACCTTCCAGGAGGGCCGTGACGTGGTCATCACCGGCAAGCTGGGCGCCTCCGGGACGTTCGAGGCCACGGAGGTGCTCACCAAGTGCGGCTCGCGCTACGAGGCCGCGGAAGAGGACTTCAAGGCGTGACGCAGATCGGCGAGGTAAGCCTCTGGATCGCCCTCCTGCTCAGCCTGTGGGGAACCGCGCTGGCCTTCACGGGCGGGCGGCGCGGGCGCGGTGACCTGGTCCTGAGCGCCGAGCGCTCCGTCTACGGGGTGCTGGCGCTGCTCGCGGTGGCCAGCGCGGCCATCATTGCGGCGTTCGTCCGCAACGAGTACCACTACCGCTACGTGGCGGGGTACTCCAACCGCGAGCTCTCCCTCTTCTACAAGATCACGGGCCTGTGGGCCGGGCAGACGGGCTCGCTCGTCTTCTGGGCCCTGCTGCTGGCCCTGTTCGGCGCCCTGGCGGTGTTCCAGAACCGGCGCCGCAACCGCGAGTTCATGCCCTACGTGACGGGCGTGGTGCTGGCGGTGCTCGCGTTCTTCCTGGTGGTGGTGCTCGCGGCGTCCAACCCGTTCCAGCTCATGGACTTTGCCCCGGCCGACGGCCGCGGGCTCAATCCGCAGCTGCAGAACTACTGGATGACCATCCACCCGCCCACGCTGTACCTGGGCTTCACCGCCTTCACCATCCCGTTCGCCTTCGCGGTGGCGGCGCTCATGTCCGGGCGCCTGGACACGCGCTGGATCACCACGACGCGGCGCTGGACGCTGCTCGCGTGGTTCTTCCTCACCAACGGCATCATCTTCGGGATGATGTGGGCGTACGTGGAGCTGGGCTGGGGCGGCTACTGGTTCTGGGACCCGGTGGAGAACGCCTCGCTGCTGCCCTGGCTCACCGGCACGGCGTACCTGCACTCCGTGATGATCCAGGAGAAGCGGGGGATGCTCAAGATGTGGAACGTGCTGCTCATCATGGGCACGTTCCTGCTCTCCATCTTCGCCACGTTCCTGACGCGGTCGGGGCTGATCGAGTCGGTGCACTCGTTCGCCGAGAACCTGACCATCTCCTACATCTTCCTCGGGTTCCTGAGCGCGCTGATCCTGGTGAGCGCGGGGCTGGTGTGGTGGCGGCGGCACGCCTTCCAGGCGGAGAACCGGCTGGAGAGCTTCGTGAGCCGCGAGGCGGCCTTCCTGCTCAACAACGTGCTCTTCGTGGCGGTGATGTTCGCCGTCCTGTGGGGCACCATCTTCCCGCTGCTCTCGGAAGGCTTCCTGGGGCGCAAGATCGTCGTCGGCCCGCCGTTCTACGCGCGCGTCAACGTGCCGCTGGGGCTGCTGCTGCTCTTCCTGCTCGGCATCGGCCCCGTCATCGCCTGGCGCAAGGCCACGCCGCGCAACCTCAAGCGCAACTTCGCGGCGCCGCTGCTTGCGGCGCTGGTGGCCGCCATCGCCCTGTGGCTCTCGGGCGTGCGGCACACCTACGCGCTGCTGACGTTCGTGCTCGGCGCCTTCACGATGACCACCATCGTGGTGGAGTTCTGGAAGGGCACCCGCGCGCGCGCCAGCATCGAGAGCGAGGGCATCGTCCCGGCCTTCATCCACCTGGTGCAGCGCAACCGGCGGCGCTACGGCGGCTACCTGGTGCACGCGGGCCTGGTGGTGATGTTCATGGGCTTCGCGGGCAGCGCCTACGACGTGGAGAAGCAGGCCGCGCTGCGCCCGGGCGAGACGCTGGAGATCAGGTCCCCCTTCGGCCACACCTACACGCTCACCTACCAGGCCATGTCCGCGTACCCCGCGACCAACATGACCAAGGTGATCGCGTCCGTGGACGTGGCGAAGGACGGCAGGCGGGTGGGGACGCTGACGGCGGAGAAGCGCTCGTACCAGCAGCGCGAGGAGGTCGTCAGCGAGGTGGGCATCCGCCGCGCCTGGAACGAGGACCTGTACCTGATCCTGGCCGGGCTGGACGATGCCAATGGCGTGGTGACGGGCACCAACCCGCGCCCGGTGGCCACCTTCCGCGTGCTGGTGAACCCGTTGGTGCCGTGGATCTGGTTCGGCGGGATGATCATGGCCCTGGGGACGCTGATCGCGATGTGGCCCGCGGCGGAGGCCGCGCGCCCGGCGCCGCGCCTGCCGCGCATCCGCGAGGCGGCGCCCGCGGCGGAGCGCGAGCCCGAGCTGGTGGAGGCGTGATGCGGACGATGCGATTCGCCCTGCTCGCCTTCGTGCTGGCGCTGGCCGCCGCGCCCGCGTCCGCGCAGGTGCCGGCGGCCCAGGCCACGAAGGTGGCGGACGCGGCCATCGGGCGGCTGCGCTCGCCGTTCTGCCCGGGGCTGATGCTGGAGGTCTGCCCCAGCGGCCCGGCGGAGGCGCTGCGCGACACCATCCGCATGATGGCCGCGCGCGGCATGCCCGCCGGCGCCATCGTGGAAGACGTGCTGGCCCGCCACGGCGAGCAGTGGCGCGCGGTGCCCAGGCGCAGCGGCGCGGGACTGTGGGCGTGGGTGCTGCCGCCCGCCGTGCTGCTGCTGGGGCTGGCCTTCATCTGGCGGCGGATGCGGAAGATGCGCGGCGAGGGGCGCGAGGCGGCCGTCGCCGGGGCGGCGCCGCTCTCCGCGGCCGAGCGCGCGGAGCTGGACGCGGCGCTGCGGGACTTCGACCGCGCGGGGGCCGCGTGACGCTGCTGGTCTTCTCCGCGCTGCTGGCGACGCTGGCGGGCGCGTACGTCATCCGCCCCATCCTGGTGCGCCGCGGCGCGCTGCTGGTGGACGTGGCGCCGGGCGCGGTGCTGGACGCGGAGGCGCGGCGCCGCGTGGCGCTGGCGTCGCTCAAGGAGCTGGAGTACGACTACCTGGGCGGCAAGCTGGACGAGGCGGACTACCGCGCCCAGCGCGAGCGGCTGGGGCTGGAGGCGCTGGCCGCCATCCGCGCCAGCGAGGCCGTCGGCGGCGGCATCGCCGTCGTCTCCGACAGCGACCGGCACGCGTGCGGCTTCGTGAACCTGGCGGGCAGCCGCTTCTGCGCGGGGTGCGGGACGCGGCTGTGACCGCGCCCGCGGTGGAGGCGGTCGGCCTGGAGAAGCGCTACGGGCCCGTGCCGGCGGTGCGCGGCATCGACCTGGCGCTGGCCTCCGGCGAGTTCCTGGTGATCTTCGGGCCCAACGGGGCGGGCAAGAGCACCTTGCTGCGCATGCTGTGCGGCGCCGTCCGTCCCACGCGCGGCACCGTCCGCATCGCCGGGCAGGAGGTCGCCGGCGCGGACGACGGGTGGCGGCGGCGCGTCGGCCTGCTCTCGCACCAGACCTTCCTGTACCCCGGCCTGACCGCGGCGGAGAACCTGGACTTCTACGCGCGCCTGTACGGGCTGGACGAGCGCCACGCCCGCGTGGCCGAGGCGCTGCGTGGCGTGGAGCTGGACGCGCGCGCGGACGACCGGGTGCGCGGCTTCAGCCGCGGCATGCAGCAGCGCCTGGCGCTCGCGCGCACGCTGCTGCACGACCCCGACGTCGTGTTCCTGGACGAGCCCTACACCGGCCTGGACCCGCACGCCGCCGCCCTGCTGCGCGGCGTGCTGGAGCGGCTCAAGGACGGGCGGCGGACGGTGGTGCTGGTGACGCACAACCTGTCGCAGGGGCTGGAGCAGGCGGACCGCGTGGCCGTGCAGGTGGGCGGCCGCTGGGTGAGCGACGAGCGCCGGGGGGAGATCGACGCCGCCCGGTGGGAGCAGGTCTACACCGAGCGGGTGGCGGCGGCGGTCTGACGATGGCCGGCTACCTTGCGCAGGCGTGGGCGGTGGCCCGCAAGGACCTGCTGCTGGAGGCGCGCTCCCGCGAGCGCTTCGTCTCCATGGCGACCTTCGCGGTGCTGGTGGCCGTCGTCTTCAGCTTCGCGCTGGACCCCACGGTGCGGTCGCGCGACATCGCCGGCGCCATGCTGTGGGTCACGGTGTTGTTCGCGGGGACGCTGGGGCTGGGGCGCAGCTTCGCGCTGGAGCGCGAGGCGGACGCGCTGACGGGGATCCTGGTGTCGCCGGCGCCGCGCGGG
>DASTLD010000378.1:0-2427 GCA_035715345.1 Longimicrobium sp. | reverse complement strand
CGGGGCGCAGTTGCTGGAACAGTCTGGGCCGGAGTTCCAGGTTGAGATTTTGGAAGAGGTACAGGGTGGCGATGCTTGCCGGGCGCAGCTTGCGCGCGATGCCGGGCTGAGCTACGCGGCGCTGCACGCGTGGATCACCGGCATTCGCTCGCCGCGGGCGGGGAGCCTGGTGCAGCTGGCGGAAGGGCTGGAGAGCCGGGCGGATGCGCTGCGGGAGCTGGCGGCGCAGCTCCGGCGCGCGGCGGAGCGGAGGTGATGGCTCGGCCGCGGAACCTGGTTCGCGATGTGCGCGAGTACAGCTTCGCCAATCTGCTCCAGGCGTTGCGGAGCGCGGAATGGCGCACCCATGCGCCGGGACTTTCGCGCGCCGGCGGCATCGGTCTTCTGGGCTGATCCAGGCCGCGGTAGATTCCCCTCCATGACTGCAACGCGCTACCGGGAACACACCCCACCCGCCGTTCTGGCCCCGTTCGTCGACTGCATCTGGACCCTTCGCTCCCAGGCGCCGCTCGACGCGCCGGTGCGGAACCGCGTGCTGCCGGACGGGTGCGTGGACATCATCTTCGACTTCGGCCAGCATTCCGCACGCGCCACCACGGAGCCGCGCCTGCGCAGCTATCTGGTGGGCGCGATGACGCGCGCGGTCACGGTGGACCAGGCCGGGCGAGTGGACATGCTGGCGGTACGGTTCCGGCCAGGTGGGGCATCCGCGTTTCTGCGCGTTCCGCTGGGCGAGGTGACGGATCACGCGGTGGACGTGGACGCGCTGGGGGAGCGGTGGGGCGCGCCCGCATCCCGGATCCACGCGGCGGACTCCGCTGAGGAGCGGATGGCGCTGCTGGAACAGGAGCTCCTGCACCGGCTCCGGAACGCGGAGGATGTGGACGGGACGGCGGCGCACGCGTGGTCGCGGCTGGAGCAGACCGCGGGCGGGCTGAGCGTGCGGCAGATGGCGGGAGAGATGGGGCTCGGGGAGCGCCGCCTGCAGCGGCTCTTTCACGATCACGTGGGCCTCTCGCCCAAGGAGGCGGCCCGCGTCGCACGGTTCCGGACGGCGATCGCGCACATGCTCCGCACGCCGAACCGGCCGCTGGGCCGCATCGCCCTCGACGCCGGCTACTACGACCAGCCGCACTTCAACCGCGAGTTCGCGCGGATGGCCGGCGTCGCGCCCGCAGCGTGGATGCGCGAGCGGGCAGGCTCCGCGCCGCGGCCGGGGGCTGCTTCCGGATGATCCCGGCCGCCCGGCCTCCGGTGCGTGTCGGATTCGTACAAGCGCGGATGCGCGATCCTGTTTAGCATTCAGGTGCCGGCGCGCATTGCACCCCGAATCCGCCGCCGCCGGCATTCTTCAACTCACGGAGATCGTCCGATGCAGCACGCCGAATCCTCGTCCGCCGCGCCCCGCCTCAAGCAGCTCACGCCCGTCATCATCGTGGACGCGGTGGAGCCATGCCTTCCGTTCTGGACTGATCGCCTCGGCTTCACCATCGACGCGGAGGTGCCCGGGCCCGACGGCGCGCTTCAATTCGCCATCCTTTCGCGCGACGGGATCGAGGTGATGTACCAGACGCGGGCCAGCGTCATCGCGGACCACCCCGGCACGGAGGACGAGCTGAACGGACATTCCGTCGGCCTCTTCATCACCGTCGACGACCTCGACGCGGTGGAGCGGGCGCTGGACGGAGCACCCGTCGTAAAGCCGCGGCACCAGACCTTTTACGGCAGCAGCGAGATCTACGTGCGCGAGCCGGGCGGCAACACCGTCGGCTTTGCGCAGATGGGAGCGGAGGCGTAACGGCGCCATCGCGCGGGGTTGTGGGAGAAACTCCGTGCAGGTTGTGCGGCTCCCTCCCGCTGAGCAACCGAGTTGCCGCAACAACGGCGGAAAGCCTCACGAACAGATGTGAGGCCTCACCTGCACGAACAGGCAGAACGGCCCGAAAACACGATCCGGCGCGTCCGTACGCACCTTGCCGGGTGCAGCACTTACACGACAGCCGCGGCTCTGCGCCGCGGCTGTCTGCGTTTACGAGGTGCGGTCCCGTGCCTCTTCCGTCATCGGCGAGCGGCGGGCGGCACCTTCACGGCACTCCACGCGCCCCCGCCGGCGACGCTCCCGCTCATCCCGTCGCCGGTGACCCGGCCGGAGAAGCGGCGGGTCACCGGCCTCCCGTTCACCCGTTCCGTCAGGGTGAAGTCGATCCGCTCCCCCACCAGCCGTCCGCTCACTCCTCCCGGCCCGGTAAAGCGCTGGAATTGCTGCCGCAGCTGCAGCGCAACCCGGCGTCCCTCCGGGGTGGTGAGCGTCCACCCTCCCGCCACCTGTGCCGGGATGGTCCAGGCGTACACCATCGCCCGGCCGGTGCCCTGGTTCACCCGCACCGCCACGACAGTGTCCGGCTGCCAGTCGCCCATGCTGGCAAT
>DASTLD010000377.1:0-2447 GCA_035715345.1 Longimicrobium sp. | reverse complement strand
GGTGGAGACCGCGGTGGGCGGCCAGGCCGGCGTGGACCGCATGACCGAGGTGCGCCCCGACGTCATCCTCAGCGACGTGCGCATGCCCAACGTGGGCGGGCTGGAAGTGCTGCTGGCGGCCAAGGAGCTGGACCGCTCCATCCCCGTCATCCTCATGACGGCCCAGGCATCGCTGCAGACGGCCATGCGCGCCGTGAACGAGGGCGCCTTCTACTACATCCAGAAGCCGTTCAGCAACGACGAACTGGTGGCCATCTGCCGGCGCGCGGCCGAGTCGCGGCAGCTCAAGAAGGAGAACCAGGCGCTCAAGACCGAGATCCGCCGCCGCGACCGCAGCGACGTGGCCAAGCCCATCGGGCGCAGCCGCGGGTTCATCGACGTGCTCAAGACGGCGGAGACGGTGGCGCCCAGCGACTCCACGGTGCTCATCACCGGCGAGTCGGGGACGGGCAAGGAGGTGCTGGCCAAGTACATCCACACCATCAGCGACCGCGGCGAGGGGCCGTTCGTCTCCATCAACTGCGGCGCGCTCCCCGAGAGCCTGCTCGAGAGCGAGCTGTTCGGCCACGTGAAGGGCTCCTTCACGGGCGCGGTGAGGGACAAGGATGGCCTGCTCGTCGCCGCGCGCGGCGGCAGCTTCTACCTCGACGAGATCGGCGAGATGACCCCCGCGCTCCAGGTGAAGCTCCTGCGCGCGCTGCAGGAGCGCGAGGTGATTCCCGTGGGCGCCACGGAGCCGGTGCCGGTGGACGTGCGCATCATGGCCGCCACCAACCGCGACCTGGACGAGGAGATCCGCCGCGGCGGCTTTCGCAGCGACCTGTTCTACCGCCTGAACGTCATCACCCTGCAGCTTCCCCCGCTGCGCGAGCGGCCGGAGGACGTGCCGCTGCTGGTGGAGTACTTCCTGGGCCGCTTCCGCGAGCAGCGCGGCAAGGCGCCGCTCAAGGTGTCGCCGGAGGCGCTGAGCGCCATGCAGTCGTACGACTGGCCCGGCAACGTGCGCGAGCTGGAGAACGCGCTGGAGCGGGCCGCCGTGCTGACCGGCGAGGGCGAGATCGGCATCGACGCGCTGCCGCCGCGCATCACGGAGCGGGCGCCGCAGCCGCTGGTCAGCGCCAACCTGCCGCCCAACCCCACGCTGGAGATCATCGAGCGCGCCTACATCCACTGGGTGCTGCACTCGGAGGCGGGCAACAAGACGCGCGCGGCGGAGGTGCTGGGCATCGACCCCTCCACCCTGTACCGCAAGCTGCAGCGCTACGGCGTGGAGGAGTGATCCGCGGCTGACGCCCGGGCCCGCGCCCGCCGCGCGGCCAGGCGCCCCACCATCCGCGCCGTCTCCGGGCTGACCCCGGCGGCCTGGAGCGCGTCCGCCACCTCCCGCGGTCCGCCGCGCGCGGACACGGTCTTCACGCCCGCGGCGGCCAGCGCCGCGCGGATGCGCTCCGCCCGCCTCCCATCCCCCGCGCCCGCTCCGGGTGGCCGCGCGGGGAGCACGACCACGTTCTCGTTGTACGTCGACGTGTCTCCGTCCGTGGCCGCCGCCAGCGATGCGGCGAGCAGCACGCCCGCCGCCGCCATGCACCTGGCCCGCACCGCCCACCGGCGGCGGACGGCCATGCGCGGCGCCTCCGCGGTCGCGATCGCCGGCGTCGGCACTGGTGGGGTAATGCGCGGCGTGATGCGCGGCGCGGCCGGCGTCGCGAGGGGCGGCATCGCGGCGCGGACGGCGGCGGCCAGGGCGGCGGTCTCCGCGCCGGGCGCGGCGTCGAACTCGCGCCGCAGGTGCGCCGCCAGGCCCCCGTACAGCTCCAGCGCGGCGGCGCCCAGCCCGCGCCCCGCCAGCAGCTCCATCCCCCAGCGCGCCGCCGCCTCGTCCAGCGGGTCCAGCGCGCACGTCCAGCGGACCCACCGCGCCGCCGCTCCCGCATCGCCCGCGGCGGCGGCGTCGCGGGCCAGGGTGCGCCCCGCATCGGCCGCCAGTCCGCGCAGGCGCACCCGCTCGCGCGCCAGCCAGTCCTCCCACTCCCCCGCGCCCGCGGCGAACAGGCCCGGCAGCAGGTCGCCGCCGTAGGCCGCGACGACGGCGGCCGCGTCTCCCCGCGCCGCGGCGGCCTCCAGCGCGTGTGCGTCGCAGCGTACCGCCGCGGGATCCACCGCCACCTCGTGCATCCCCCGCGTCACCAGCACGCCCGGCCCGCAGGCGGCGCGTAGCTGGTGCAGCGCCTGGCGCAGCGCGTTGCGCGCGCGCTCCTCCGGCAGCTCCGGCCAGAACATCCCCAGCAGCGTGTCGCGGCGGTGCGGGCCGCGCGGGTGCGCCAGCGCCAGGTAGGCCAGCAGCGCCACGCGCTTGGGCTGCGGCGCGGGCACCGGCGTTCCGTCGCGCTCCAGGCGCAGCGTGCCGAGCGTGGTGATGCGGAGCATGGGGATCGGGGAGATGGGGG
>DASTLD010000376.1:0-6335 GCA_035715345.1 Longimicrobium sp. | reverse complement strand
AAGGCCGTGCTGGCCGCGGCCATCGTGGGCGCGCTGGCCGCGTTCTTCCTGCTGGGCGGGCACCGCTGGCTCAGCTTCGAGGCGGTCAAGACGCACCGCGAGGAGCTGCTGGCCTTCACCCGCCGCAACTACCTGGCGATGCTGGTCGGCTGCACGCTGGTCTACACCGCGGCCACGGCGGCCAGCTTTCCCACCGGGCTGGCCATGTCGCTTGCGGTGGGGCTGCTGTTCGGCAGGTGGGTGGGCACGGCGATCGTGGTCGTCGCGGCCACGGTGGGGGCCTGGCTGGCGTTCCTCTCCGCGCGCTACCTGTTCGCGGACGCGGTGCGGCGGCGCATGGGGCCGCGGCTCAAGCGGCTGGCGCGCGGGTTCGAGCAGGACGCCTTCAACTACATCCTGTTCATCCGCCTGGTGCCCGTGTTCCCCTTCTGGCTGATGAACCTGGTGCCGGCGTTCACCCCGGTCAGCGCGCGCACCTTCTTCGTGGCCACGCTGATCGGCATCATCCCCGGCAGCTTCGTGTTCGTGAACCTGGGCGAGTCGCTGGGGCGCATCGAGCGGCCGGGAGACCTGGTGTCGGCCGGGACGCTGTCCGCGCTGGCGCTGCTGGGGGTGCTGAGCCTGGTGCCCATCGTGTGGAAGAAGACCCGCACACGTTTCCGGGAGAGGCGGAATGTCTAACGTCGGAATCGACCGCTACCCGCGCCGCGGCAACCCCGCCGCGTGGGTGGCGCTGCTGGTGGGCGTCGCCGCCGCGGGGATGCTGGCGCTCACCGGGCCGGGCGTGCGCTTCGGCTGGTGGCATCACCGCGTCTCGTTCGACCTGATGAAGTACGCGGCGTACGTCGGCATCGCGGCCATCGTGCTCGCTCTGATCGCGATGCTGGTCGGGCGGCGGCGGGGGCTGCTGGTGGCGGTGCTGGCGCTGCTGCTGGGCGGCACCGCCTTCTTCCTGCCCTGGAAGTGGCGCCAGGGGGCAAAGGGGTTCCCGCCCATCCACGACATCACCACCGACACGGGCAACCCGCCGCCGTTCGTGGCCATCGCGCCGCTGCGGAAGGACGCCACGAACAAGACCGAGTACGAGGGCGATTCCATCGCGGCCATCCAGCGCCAGCACTACCCGGACATCCGGCCGCTGATGATGGCCATGCCGCGGGACTCGGCGTTCTCGCTGGCGGTGCGGGCGGCGCGGGAGATGGGGTGGGAGCTGGTGGACCAGGACCGCGCGTCGGGGCGCATCGAGGCCACGGCGCGCACGAAGTGGTTCGGGTTCAAGGACGACGTGGTGGTGCGGGTGATGCCCGGGTCCGGCATCACGCGCGTGGACGTGCGCTCCGTCAGCCGCGTGGGCCGCGGCGACGTGGGCGAGAACGCCAAGCGCATTCGCGAGTACCTGCGCCGCCTGAAGGCGATGGACCCGGCCCCGGTGCAGGCGGGGTGATGGCATCCTCCACGTGGCGCATGTGTGGCGGGCACTGGCGTTGCTGGCAAGGCGCTGCAACATTCGAAGAAGATCTCCGCACCTCCGAACAATGGGAGCCATATGCCTGACATCCAGATCGACCCGGCCGAAGCGGCGATTGTGCAGATGCTGCGGGGCAACCCGGGGCTGGGCCCCCTGGACCTCGTGGAGCAGCTGGAGAAGGCCGGCCAGGGGTTCAGCACGCACGAAGTCCGGCGCGCCATCTGGAACCTGGTCGACCGTGGAGAGGCGCGCTTCGTGGAGCACCGGCGGGTAGCGCTCGCCGAATGAGCGGTGCGCCCGGCCGCTACGACCGCAGACACGAAGAGCCCGCCAAAGAAGACCAGCGACAGGCCGGCCAGCGCGACCGGGACCGCATCCTCTACACCTCCGCATTCCGCCGCTTGGCCGGCGTCACGCAGGTGGTGGCTCCGCTCGAGGGCCACATCTTCCATAACCGCCTGACACACACGCTGGAGGTCGCGCAGATCGCGCGGCGTCTGGCAGAGAAGCTGAGGACGGATCATCCCACCCTTCCGGAAGCCCAGGAGATCGACCCCGACGTGGCCGAGGCCGCGGCGATGGCTCATGACCTTGGGCACCCGCCGTTCGGGCACATCGGGGAGCAGGCGCTCGACAAGCTCGCGCGGAAGCACGGCGCCCCCGACGGCTTTGAGGGCAACGCGCAGTCCTTCCGCATCCTTGCCCACGGATCCTCCCACCGAACGGGCTACCGCGGACTGAATCTCACCCGCGCGACGCTCAACGCCGTTCTCAAGTACCCGTGGCCGCGGGATCTCTCCGGAGCCAAGAAGCGCACCAAGAAGTACCGGAAGTTCGGCGCGTACGCCGCGGAAGCGGAGGACCTGGCGTTCGCGCGCGACGGCTTCGGAGAGTCCGACGAGCAGTCCGTCGAGGCGGCCATCATGGACTACGCAGACGAGATTGCCTACAGCGTGCACGATCTCGACGACTTCTACCGGGCGGGTCTGGTTCCGCTGGACCGTATCGCGTCGAGCACGCGCGAGTTCAGCGCGTTCCTCGATCGTTCGGTAGCGCATGAGAAGCTGACCGCTGCCGAGATTGCCGCGCACCGGGAAACGTTCGAGAACCTGCTCTTCCTGATTGTTCGCGAAGGCGTCTACACGGGGACAGTCGAGCAACGCGCGCAGTTGCGGACGGCCTCCTCCGTCCTCATCAAGGACTTTGTCTTCGCGGCGTCGCTGCGACAGGCCGAGGCGGGGCTGAAGCTCGATGTGCCGGAGCCGCGACGGGTAGAGCTGAAATTCCTGCAAGCGCTGGTGTGGGACTTCGTCATCATCAACCCGCGGCTCGCTACGCAGCAGCACGGCCAGCGCCGGATCATCCGCCGCCTGTTCTACACCTACCTGCGCGCGGTCATGCGGCGGGACCGCGCGCTCGTTCCGCCGGCGTTCCACCTGGACTTGGAGGAACTCGGCGGACCGAGGCACATCACTACTCCCGCGGCGGATGAAACGCGCCTGGCAGTGGATATCGTCGCGCGGCTGACGGACGATCAGGCCGTGATGATCTACCGCCGGCTGATCGGCGTCGCGCCGGGCTCCGTGGCCGAGATTCTTCCCGGGTGAACGAATGCACGAGCACTACTACCACGCGCACGACCTGCCGCGCTTCGGCGAGATCGGGCGGGACGCGCCGGAGCTGGCGGAGAAGTTCTTCGCCTGGTACAACGCGGTCTTCGCGGAGGGCGCCCTCAGCGAGCGCGAGAAGTCGCTGATCGCGCTGGCGGTGGCGCATGCCGTGCAATGCCCCTACTGCATCGACGCCTACACCTCCGACTGCCTGGGCAAGGGCGCGGACCGCGAGCAGATGACGGAGGCCGTGCACGTGGCCGCCGCCATCCGCGGCGGCGCCTCGCTGGTGCACGGCATCCAGATGCGGAACCGCGCGGAGGGGCTGGGGATGTAGAAAAGCAGTGCCTAGTGCCTAGTGCCTAGTTCCCTAGTGCCTAGTTAACTGCGACGACCCCGGATGCGTCAACCAGGCACTTGGCACCAGGCACTAGGAACTTCTTTTGAACCGCGTTCTCCCCACGCTGCAGAAACGCCACGCCGCGCTGTCGTCCGCGGACGCACAGAAGGCGGCGCTGGCTCGGGTGCCGGTGGCGCGCACCTTCCAGCTCGCGCTGGCGGAGGCGGGGCTGCTGCCGCTGCGCGCCACGGGCGTCGAGGTGCTGCAGGTCAACGTGGGGCGCAAGTGCAACCAGACCTGCCGCCACTGCCACGTGGACGCGGGCCCGGACCGCACGGAGATGATGCCGGACGCGGTGCTGGACCGCGTGCTGGAGATCATCGAGTCCACGGACATCCCCACGGTCGACATCACCGGCGGCGCGCCGGAGCTGCACCGGCGCTGGCGCGAGCTCGTTTCCCGCGCGGCGGCGGCGGGGCGGCACGTGATGGACCGCTGCAACCTGACCATCACCCGCCTGCCGAACTACGCGTATCTCCCGGAGTTCTTCGCGGAGCACCGCGTGCACGTGGTGGCGTCGCTGCCGCACTACCGCGCGCCGGGCACGGACACCCAGCGCGGCGAGGGCGTGTTCGACGAGTCCATCGCGGCGCTGCGGCGGCTGAACGAGCTGGGGTACGGCGGGGACGGGACGGGGCTGCTGCTGGACCTGGTCACCAACCCGGTGGGCACCTTCCTGCCGGGGAACCAGGCCGCGCTGGAGGCGGACTGGAAGCGGCAGATGCGGCGGCTGTACGGCATCGAGTTCAACCGGCTGTACACCATCACCAACATGCCCATCGCCCGCTTCCTGGAGTTCCTGCAGGAGAGCGGGCGCTTGGACGAGTACATGGAGCGGCTGGTGACGGCCTTCAACCCCGCCGCGGCCGCGGGCGTCATGTGCCGCGGCACGCTTTCCGTGGGCTGGGACGGCACGCTGTACGACTGCGACTTCAACCAGATGCTGGACCTGCCGCTGCACCCCCGCGCCCCGCGCACGGTCTTCGACTTCGACCCGGCCGCCCTGGCCCGCCGCGAGATCGTGCTGGGCCCGCACTGCTTCGGCTGCACCGCCGGCGCAGGCTCGAGCTGCGGCGGCGCGACGGTGGGGTGAAAGTGCGTGAGTGCGAAAGTGCGTGAGTGCGTGAGTGCGAGAAGTACGGAGTACGAAGTACTTAGTACGAAGCAACTACGTTGTCATCCTGAGGGAGGCGCTTCGCCGGCCCTTGCTTTGGCACCGGCCTGTGGCGCCGACCGAAGGATCTTCTCCGCCCACGACCGGGGCCGGTGCCAGTGAGGGGATGCACGCCTGCATTCCCCGCGCGACGCGGCCTCCGCGGCGGGCGGGCAAGATCCTTCGGTCGCGCCCTGAGAGTGTCGCCAGGGCTGGTCCCGCGCGGCGCTCCCTCAGGATGACACCGCTGGAGGGCGCCTCCTGTCACGGACCGCATAGCTCTGCGATCCCGCGGTTTCCTCCCGTAGTTCTCTGCGTTCTCCGCGGTTCTGCGTGAGTCCTGCTGTTCGGAGCCTCGCGGGAGCAGAGCGGGCGATGCAGATTGTCGCGCGTCCGCAGCCATCCCCCGCCGCACCCGCACCCCGTGCGCATCCCCGCTCGCATCACCCGCATCCACCTGCCGCTGCTGGCGATTGCGCTGGCGACGGGCGCCTGCCGCGACGCGGCCCCGCGCGCGACGCTGACCGTCTCCGCGGCGGCCAGCCTGCGCGACGTGCTGGCGGAGGCGGAGCAGCGCTTCGAGCGCGAC
Organism: Longimicrobium sp.; assembly: GCA_035715345.1. GTDB lineage: Bacteria > Gemmatimonadota > Gemmatimonadetes > Longimicrobiales > Longimicrobiaceae > Longimicrobium. Next base: position 1,115 of record DASTLD010000376.1, on the reverse strand, counting down.
AACCCCGGCGTGGACGTGCGCACCAACTTCGGCGCGTCGGGGGCGCTGGCCGCGCAGATCCAGCAGGGCGCGCCCGTGGACGTGTTCATCTCCGCCGCGGAGGGGCCCATGCGGCGGCTGGAGGAGGCCGGGCTGATCGACGCGCGCTCGCGCCGCGTGCTGGCGGGCAACGAGCTGGTGCTGATCGCGCCCGCGGCGGACTCCGGCCGCGTGTCGCGCTGGGAGGACCTCGCCACGCCCGCCGTGCGGCAGCTCAGCGTCGGCGCGCCCGCCTCCGTGCCCGCGGGCGAGTACGCGGAGGACGTCTTCCGCACGCTGGGCATCCGCGACACGGTGATGCGCAAGGCGGTGCTCGCGCAGGACGTGCGGCAGGTGCTGGCCCACGTCTCCGCCGGCGAGGTGGACGCGGGCGTCGTCTACCGCACCGACGTGCCCGCCGCGAAGGGCAGGGTGCGCGTCGTGGCCGGGGCGCCCGCCGGGTCCCATCGCCCCAGCCTGTATCCCGTCGCGGTGACGGCGGTCACGCGGCAGGTGGAGCAGGCGCGGGCGTACGTCGCCTTCCTGTTGGGGCCGCAGGGGCGCGAGCTGCTGCGCGCGCGCGGCTTCCGCGTGGACTGACGGGTGATGCTGGACTGGACGCCCGTCCTGCTGTCCCTGCGCGTGGGGCTGGAATCGCTGCTCATCGTGCTGGTGCTGGGCACGCTGGCGGCGCGGCTGGTGACGCGCCGCGACTTTCCCGGCCGCGACGTGGTGGACGGGCTGCTGATCCTGCCGCTGGTGCTGCCGCCCGTCGTCACCGGCTTTTTGCTGCTGGTGCTGCTGGGGCGCAACGGGCCGGTGGGGCGGCTGCTGGACGACTGGTTCGGCGTGCGGCTGGTGTTCACGCTGCACGCGGCGGTCATCGCGGCGGCGGTCGTCTCGTTTCCGCTGATGTACCAGAGCGCGCGCGCCGCCTTCGAGGCCGTGGACCGCCGCCTGGAAGACGCCGCGCGCACGCTGGGCGCCGGCGAGGCGCGCGTGTTCCTGACCGTGACGCTGCCGCTGGCGGCGCCGGGCATCATGGCGAGCGCGATCTTCGTGTTCCTCGAGTCGCTCGACGAGTTCACCGGGACGTA
>DASTLD010000375.1:0-2792 GCA_035715345.1 Longimicrobium sp. | reverse complement strand
CTACGCCATCGCCGAACACCTGCGCAAGACGAACAAGCCCGCGGTGCTGCTCGTCAACAAGATGGACAACCTGGGCAGCGACACGGCCGTGGGGCACCACGACTTCTGGGACCTGGGCCTGGGCGAGCCGTTTCCCCTCAGCAGCACCAGCGGCAAGGGGAGCGGCGACGTGCTGGACCAGATCGTCTGGCAGCTGCCCGAGGGGACGGAAGAGGAAGAAGAGGCGCTGCGCGTGGCCGTCATCGGCCGCCCCAACGTGGGCAAGTCCTCGTTCGTCAACCGCCTGCTGGGCGAGGAGCGGCTCGTCGTCAGCGACGTCGCCGGCACCACGCGCGACGCCATCGACACGCCGATGCAGTACAAGGGGCGCCGGCTGGTCTTCGTGGACACGGCGGGGCTGCGCCGGCAGGCGAAGATCGACGAGGGGGTGGAGTTCTACAGCGCCATCCGCACCGAGCGGGCGATCGAGCGCGCGGACGTGTGCGTGCTGATGATCGACGCCACCGAGCCCATCGCCGTGCAGGACCTCAAGATCGCGGAGAAGGCGTGGGACGCCGGCAAGGGGCTGGTCATCGTCGCCAACAAGTGGGACCTGGTGGAGAAGGAGACGATGACGTCGCGGCGGTACGAGGAAGAGATCCAGAACCGCGCGACGTACCTGAAGTGGGTGCCCATCCTCTTCACCTCCGTCAAGACCGGGCAGCGGGTCAACGGGGCCCTGGAGCTGATCCTCAAGGTGCAGGAGCAGCGGCAGCGCCGCGTCTCCACGCACGAGGTCAACGACGTGCTGCGCGCCCTGGTGATGCGCACCAAGCCGCCGGCCTTCGCCGGGCAGTCCGTCAAGTTCCTCTACGGCACCCAGGTGGCCACCGAGCCGCCCACCTTCGTCCTCTGGGTCAGCCACCCGGAGGGCGTCACGGAGGCGTACCAGCGCTACCTGATGGCCGGCTTCCGCACCGCCTGGGGCTTCGTGGGTGCGCCGCTCGTCATCCGCCTGCGCCGGCGCGAGGACAGCGACGCGCGGCGTCCCCGCCAGGGCCGGCCGCACGCGCCCGACGAGCCGGACGAGGCGGAGGTGGAGTACGCGGGCGAGGACTTCCGCTACGATCCCGCCGACGACTTCCAGGGCCAGGGAGACGAAGAGTGACGCCCTGGCTGCTGGTGCTCGCGTCGTACCTGATCGGCGCCATCCCCGCCAGCTACATCGCCGGGCGGATGACGAAGGGCATCGACCTGCGCGAGCACGGCAGCGGCAACCTGGGCGCCACCAACACCTTCCGCGTCCTGGGCGCGAAGGTGGCGGCGCCGGTGATGGTGTTCGACATCCTCAAGGGCACCTTTCCGGTGGTCGCCTTCAGCCGCCTGGACGGCTCGGCGGACTGGCGCTGGGAGCTGGCCTACGGCGCCGCGGCCATCGTGGGCCACGTCTTCTCCGTCTACATGGGCTTCCGCGGTGGCAAGGGCGTCGCGACGAGCGCGGGCGTGTTCCTGGCGCTGGCGCCGCTCGCCGTGGGCGTGGGCCTGCTCGTCTGGCTGGTGGTGCTGCGGCAGACGCGCATGGTCTCCGCCGGGTCCGTGAGCGCCGCGGCCACCGTGGGCGTGCTGCTCGCCATCCCCGGCGTGGCCGCGCACCGCGAGATCGCGTACGTGGGCATCGCGGTGATCGCCTTCATCATCTTCGCGCACCGCAGCAACATCGGCCGCATCCTGCGCGGGGAGGAGCCGCGCTTCGGCTCGCCCCGGGCGCCGGAGCCGGAGGCCACCGTCGCGGCCGCGGCCGTCACCGCCGACGCGGAGGAGGTGCCATGAGCCGGGCCGCCGTCATCGGCGCCGGGAGCTGGGGAACGGCGCTGGCCAACCTGCTGGCCAAGAAGGGGATCGACACGGTTGTCTGGAGCTACGAGGCGGACGTGGCGGACTCCATCAATCGCGAGCACGTCAATCGCAAGTACCTGGATCCCCTGCCGCTGGCGCCCACCCTGCGCGCCACGCCGGACATGGCGGAGGCCATGCGCGGGGCGGACCTGGTGCTCTCCGTCTCCCCCTCGCACGTGGTCCGCGGGGTGATGGCGCAGGCCGCGGCGCACCTGGAGCCCGGCGCGCTGGTGGTCAGCGCCAGCAAGGGCATCGAGAACCAGTCGCTGCAGACCATGGACGAGGTGCTGGCGGAGGTGCTGCCGGGCGAGTTCGGCCGCACCGCCTGCTTCCTCTCGGGCCCCAGCTTCGCGCGCGAGGTGGCGGAGGAGCACCCCACGGCGGTCACCATCGCCTCGCACGAGAGGCAGGCGGCGGAGCGCGCACAGGAGCTCTTCCAGACGCCGTACTTCCGCGTCTACACCAGCCCCGACGTGCGCGGGGTGGAGCTGGGCGGCAGCCTCAAGAACGTGATCGCCATCGCGGCGGGCGTGGTGGAGGGGCTGGGCTTCGGCTACAACACGCAGGCGGCGCTCATCACCCGCGGCCTTGCCGAGATCATGCGGCTGGGGACGGCGCTGGGCGCGGAGCCGCGCACGCTGAGCGGCCTGTCCGGCATCGGCGACCTGATCCTGACCTGCACCGGCTCGCTGAGCCGCAACCGCTCGGTGGGCATCGAGCTGGGGAAGGGCAGGACGCTGGACGACGTGCTGGCGGGGATGGTGATGGTGGCGGAGGGGGTGCGCACGGCCCGCAGCGCGCGCGACCTGGCGCGCAAGACGGGGATCGAGATGCCCATCGTGGAGGCGGTGCACGCCATTCTGTTCGAGGGGCTGTCCGCGCGCGCGGCGGTGGAGCAGCTCATGGAGCGCGAGCCC
>DASTLD010000374.1:0-8530 GCA_035715345.1 Longimicrobium sp. | reverse complement strand
CCGCGGCGGGCGGGGACGCGGCCGCGGGCGCGAGGCGGCGGCGGAAGCCGCGCCGCCCGCACCGGATCCGGCCCCCGCGCCGGAGCCGGAGCCCGCCGCCGAGGAGCGCCCCGCGCGCCCGCGCGGACGGCGCGGCGGACGCGGTCGTGCGGGCGCGGCGGAGGCACCCGCGGCCGAGGCCCCCGCCCCGGCCCCCGAGCCGGCGGCGGAGGAGCGTCCCGCGCGCGGGCGCAGGGGCGGGCGTGGGCGGGCAGCCGCCGCGGCCGAGGCGCCGCCGGTGGAGACGCCGGCACCCGCGCCGGAGCCGCCCGCCGAGGAAGGCGGCGGCGGGCGTTCCCGCGGCCGGCGCGGCGGCCGGGGACGCGGCGGGCGCAGCCGCACCGGCGGCCGCCGCGAGTGAGCATGCATCCAACGGAGAGCGCCGCGTCCCCCGGGGCGCGGCGCTCGCTGCGTGGGGGCCCATCGCCCCTTCCCGTGGAGTTCTACCGCCGCCCGTCGGACACGGTCGCGCGCGAGCTGCTGGGCATGCGCATCGTCTCCGAGATCGGCGGCGTGCGCGTCGCGGGCGAGATCGTGGAGACGGAGGCGTACGTGGGGCCGCACGACGCCGCCTCGCACGCAGCGGAGCGCTTCGGGCGCACCCATCGCAACGACCCCATGTTCGGCCCACCCGGCACGCTGTACGTCTACCTGATCTACGGCGTGCACTGGTGCGCCAACGTGGTCACGGACGCGGAGGAGTATCCCGCGGCCGTGCTGCTGCGCGCCGCCGAGCCGGTGGAGGGGCTGGACGCCATCCGCGAGCGCCGCGCCGGGCGGCCGGACCGCGAGCTGATGCGCGGCCCGGGCAACCTGGCGCGCGCGCTGGGCATCACCGGCCAGCACAACCGCCACCCCATGGACCGCCCGCCGCTCTGGATCCAGCCCGGGCGCGAGGTGCCCATCGAGGCGATGAACGCGGGCCCGCGCATCGGCATCACCCGCGCGGTGGACTGGCCGCTGCGCTTCTGGGTCGCGGGCGATCCCCACGTCTCCCGCAGCGTGTGAATCAGCCGCGGCGGCGGGGGTATCGCCCGACGATGTGAGTGATGTGAGCCGGCGCGCGCGGGGGACGCCGCGCGCGCCGGAAGGTGGTCAGCGCGCGGTGATCTTGATCTCGCCCCAGAACTCGGGGTCCACCAGGTGCTTGACCTTGAAGGTGTAGGTGCCGGGGAACTCGATGGCGCCCACGAAGGACAGCGACTTGCTGGCCTCGCCGGGCTGCAGCGTGGTGGTGCCGTCCGAGCCCGGCTCCGGCCCGGCGCAGGACGGCATCACCATGCTGGTGAAGGTGGCCTTGGTGATGATGTTGTCGCCCAGGAACAGCCAGCAGTGCGCCAGCCGCACCGTCACCGGCTTGTCGCTGCGGTTGATGATCCGCGAGCGCAGCGCCATCATCTCCCCGCTGTCGTCCCACTCCAGGTTGCGGGTGACGGTCAGCTCCTGCTCCAGGCCGTTGAAGCTGACCACCTCCTGCCGCGGCTCGGGGATGGCGACCGGATCGCCGCCGCAGGCCAGCAGGGAAATGGCGGATAGGGTAAGGAGAAGGGTGCGGCGCATGAGCGGCTCCGTGCAGGGTTGAGCGGCGGGAATGGACGCCCAAGAACGAGCGTCTTGTGCGCGGTGTGACACCCGCGCCGGATCACCACGGATGGCGGGGGGATGCACGACTTCGACGGGCTGATGGACTTCGCGTCCCGCATCGCGCGCGGGGCGGGGCAGGTGACGCTGCGGCACTTCGGCAGCGCGGCGGTCGACTTCAAGGGCGACGGCAGCGAGGTGACCGCCGCGGACCTGGCCGCGGAGGAATACCTGCGCGCGTCCATCGCCGAGGCATTTCCGGACGACGGCATCGTGGGCGAGGAGGGCCAGGACCGCCCCGGCCGCTCCGGCCGCCGCTGGATCCTGGACCCCATCGACGGCACCCGCTCGTTCGCGTGCGGCGTGCCGCTGTACTGCGTGCTGGTGGCGCTGGAGCAGGACGGCGTCCCCGTCCTGGGCTGCTGCCACTTTCCCGCCATCGGCCCCACGCTCGTCGCCGGGCGGGGCGCCGGCGCCTGGCTGGACGGCGCCCCCGCGCGCGTCTCCGACTGCGAGGACCTCGGGTCGGCGCGGCTCATCACCAGCGGGCTGGAGTACTGGCGCGACCGCTCGGACGACGAGGGGCGCGCCGGGCTGGACCGCCTGGTGCACGCCACCCGCTTCACGCGCACCTGGGGCGACGGCTACGGCTACTTCCTGGTGGCCACCGGCCGCGCGGAGCTGCTGGCGGACCCCATCGCCGGGGCGTACTGGGACTACGCGCCCATGAGCGTCATCCTGCCGGAGGCGGGCGGGCGCTTCACGCGCTTCGACGGGCAGCCGGTCGGCGCGTGGAGCACGGCACTTGCCAGCAACGGGCGGCTGCACCACGCCGCGGCCCGCCTGCTCACGGAACGGTCCCCCGCGGGGCCCCCGGCCGCGGCCTCCTAGAACCCGCTCTCCCCGTTCCCCCGGAGCGTGGAACGCCCGGATGGCCGACGCACCTGCTTTCCGCCCGACCACCCCCCGCCGGCCCGGCGCGCCGACCGTCTACGCGGTGGCCGCGGGCGTGGGCGTGCTGGCCATCCTGCTGGCGTACGCGCTGCGGCCGGTGCTGCACCGCGACCTGCTCTCCCTCATTCCCCTGGCCGTCGCGCTCTCCGCCTCGTACGGCGGGCTGCGCGCGGGGCTGGCCACCACGGCCGTCTCCGTCGCCGGCGCGGCGGCGCTGCTGCTGGCCCCCGGCCTGTCCCTGCGCGCCGACGACGCGGCCGACCTGGCCACGCTGGGGCTGCTGGCCGGCATCGGCGTCTTCGTCTCGGCGCTGCTGGAGCGGGTGGCGCACGCCCGCGGCCGGGCCGCCGCCAGCGAGGACCGCTTCCGCCGCATGGTGGAGGGCGTGGCGGACTACGCCATCTTCGGCCTGGACGCGGAGGGGCGCGTGATCACCTGGAACCGCGGCGCGCAGCGGCTCAAGGGATACACGGAGCGGGAGATCGAGGGCCGGCACTTCTCCGTCTTCTACACCCCGGAGGACGTGGACCGCGGGCACCCGCAGCAGGAGCTGCGCGTCGCGGCGGAGCAGGGGCGCTACGAGGAGGAGGGGTGGCGCGTGCGCAAGGACGGCTCGCGCTTCTGGGCGTGGGTGGTCATCACCGCCATGCACGACGACGCGGGCCGGCTCATCGGCTACAGCAAGGTCACCCGCGACCTGACCGAGCGGCGGCGCGCGGAGCAGGAGATCCGCGCGCGCGAGGGGCGCATGGCCGCGGTGGTGGCGTCCGCCATGGACGCCATCATCACCACGGACGAGCAGCGCCGCATCGTGATGTTCAACCACGCGGCGGAGCGGCTGTTCGGCGTGGGCCAGGACGAGGTGGTGGGCACGCTGCTGGACCGCTTCGTCCCCGCGCGCTTCCACGGCGTGCACTCCGAGCACATGCGCGCCTTCGGCGAGACGGGCGTCACCACGCGCAGCATGCACCGCGCGTCGGGCGCGCTGCCCGCAGTGCGCGCCGACGGGACGGAGTTCCCGGTGGAAGCCACCATCTCCCAGGCCGTGGTGGCGGGCCAGCGCCTGTTCACCGTGGTGCTGCGCGACGTGACCGAGCGCCTGCGGGCGGAGCGCGAGCGCGAGCGGCTGATCGGCGAGCTGGAGGCGGCCAACCGCGCCAAGAGCGACTTCCTGGCGACGATGAGCCACGAGCTGCGCACCCCCATCAACGCCGTGGTGGGATACGTGGACCTGATGGAGCTGGGCATCGGCGGGCCGGTCAGCGAGCAGCACGGCGAGTACCTGCGCCGCATCCGCGCCAGCAGCCAGCACCTGCGCGGGCTGATCGACGACGTGCTGGACATGGCGCGGATCGAGGCCGGCGCGGTGGAGGTGCGCAGCGAGTCGTCGCCGCTGCCGGAGGCGGTGCAGGCCGCGCTGGAGCTGGTGGCGCCGCAGGCCGCGGCCAAGAGCATCCGCCTGGACGACGGGGAGTGCTACCCCGTCCGCTACCGCGGCGACCCGGACCGCGTGCGCCAGGTGCTGGTCAACGTGCTGGGCAACGCGGTCAAGTTCACGCGCCCGGGGGGCCGGGTGGAGCTGCGCTGCCTGGTGAGCGCGCGGCCGCCGGAGGGGGCGCGGGCGGCGCGGCCGGGCCCGTTCGTGGGCGTGGAGGTGAGCGACACCGGCATCGGCATCCCCGCGGAGGAGATCGAGCGCATCTTCGAGCCGTTCACGCAGGTGGGCGAGGCGTACACGCGCGAGCAGGGCGGCACGGGCCTGGGCCTGGCCATCAGCCGCCGCCTGGCGCGCCGCATGGGCGGCGACCTGGTGGCCGCCAGCCGGCCGGGCGCCGGCTCCGTGTTCACCCTCTGGCTGCCCGCCGAGGCGGCGGACGCGCTGGAGCTGCCGCAGGACGGGCCGCCTGAGGCGCCGCGCGCGGCCGTGGCGCAGGACGAGGCGTGGGGGCTGGGGCGCATCGGGCGGGCGCTGGCGGACATGGCGGTCGACGTGGTGGCCGCCTGGGCGGAGCGGCTGCGCGCGGACCCCGGCACGCCCCACGCGCGCGGGCTGGACGCCGCTCAGCTCGAGGACCACGTCACCACCATGCTGGTGGAGCTGGGCAAGCAGCTCGTCTCGCTGGACCAGGGCGGCGGCGAGCCCGGCCTGCTGCGCGACGACGCCGACATCCAGGTGATGATCGCGGTGCGCCACGGGCAGCAGCGCGCGCGGCTGGACTGGACGGAGGACGAGCTGCGCCGCGAGTACGAGCTGCTGCGCGAGGAGGTGGCCGCGCGGGTGGACAGGCTGGCCGGCCCGCCGGAGCAGGTGGCCGCGGCGCGCGGGTTGCTGGACCGGCTGCTGCGCCGCGCGGAGGAGGTGAGCCTGGGCGAGATGGCCCGCGCGCGCTGAGTTCCGCGCTGGAACACCGCTTGCCCGGCGGGCCGCGTCCGTCGGATCGGGTACCGGCCAGGAGGAGACGCGATGAGCGGAGTGTTCAAGTCCATCGAGGATGGTGGGCACGTCGGAGCAGAGCTTCGAGGACGCGGTGCGGCAGGCGGTCGCGCGCGCGGCGGAGAGCATGCGCGACCTGGAGTGGCTGGAGGTGGTGGAGCAGCGCGGCTACCTGCGCGGCGGCACCATCCGCGAGTACCAGGTCAAGGTCAAGCTCTGGTTCAAGCTGGAAGGAGGACACGGCGGCAACGGCTGACGGGCGCCGTTGGGGGATGAGCGGGCGCCGCAGCGATCTGCGGAGTGCCTCTCATTTCCCGGAGGCCCCCTCCCCAAACCCCTCCCCCAACCTCGGGGGAGGGGCTTTCTGCCTGCGCGCGATGCCGCCTGTCGTGACGGGGCAACCCCCGTAGAGACGCCCCGGCGGGGCGTCTCTACCATGGAAATGCGCAGAACAACGCTCCGCGCACAGACATCTCCCGTCGCCGGCTGGATGTCAGCGGCGTGCGATGGTCTCGTCGCCCCCGTCGCTCAGAACAGCATGCTGAACACGAAGACGGCGATGGCCACGGCGATCAGCGTGACCACCACCGTGGGCAGCCCCAGCCGCGTGGAGCGCAGGTCGCCGAGGGAATCGCCGCGGCGGTAGTCTTCCGGCTCCGCCTCGGGATCGGTGGGCTGAAAACGGTTGGGGTCCGGCCCTGTCGCCATGCGCGCTCTCCGTTCAGGTGGATGCGCACGCCCCCGCAACGCCCGCGCCGCGCCGGCCGCACGTCTCCACGCGCGGATGGCTCCCGTTCAGTCCGCGCAGGCGGACTTCGTGCTTCTGGAGGCGCGGTTTCAACCGCCGGCCGGATGGCGGCGTGGTGCGATGGAGGTTGGTTTCGCGGGGATCGTGTCGGGCTGAGCATGAGCCCATCCCGCCCGAGCGATGCCCTGCAGCCTCAGAACGGCGGCTCCTCCACGCGGGGCGATGCGCCGAGCGGCACGGCGCGCAGCACGTCTCCCGGCGCGGCGTCGGTGTCGGCGGGGACGACGAGGAGCGCGTCGGCGGCGGCCATGGAGGTCGCCACGCCGGAGCCCTGCGATCCGGTCAGCGAGGCGGAGACGGCGCCGTCGTCCTCGCGGTGCAGCCGCACGCGCGGGAAGTGCATCAGCCCCCCCGCGGCGGAGTAGCGGTCGCGCATCACCACCTGCAGGGCGGGGGGATGCAGGCGCGCGTGGCCGCACATGCGCAGCAGCGCGGGGCGCACGAACAACTCGAACGTCACCATCGTCGAGACGGGGTTGCCCGGCAGCCCGAACCAGGGGATGCCGCCCAGCCCCCCCACCCGCCCGAACGCGAGCGCCGACCCCGGCCGGATGCTCACGCGCCAGAAGTCCACCTCCGTCCCCATCTCCCGCAGCACGCGCAGCACGTAGTCGTGCTCGCCCACGCTGATACCGGCGGTGGTGACCAGCGCGTCGCAGCCGGCCGCGCGCTCCAGGTGCGCGCGCAGGCTCTCCGGCGTGTCCGCGGCGATGCCCAGCACGCGCGCCTCCACCCCGCTCTCCGCGAGCTGCGCCGCCAGCGCGTAGGTGTTGGTGGAGACGATCTTCCGCCCCGCGCGCACCTCGTCGAAATCCTCCAGCTCCACCAGCTCGTCGCCGGAGGTGACCACCGCCACGACGGGCCGGCGCACCACGCGCAGCCGCGCCCGCCCCACCCCCGCCGCCACGGCGATCTCCGCCGCGCGTAGCGGCGTGCCCGCGCGCAGCACCGCCTGGCCCGCGCGCACGTCCTCGCCGCGCGGGCGCACGTGACGCAGCCCATCCGCGTCGGAGAACATCCGCACGCGCCCCTCCGCCGTGCCGATGCCCTCGCCACCATCGGTGTGCTCCACGCGCACCACGGAGTCCGCGCCCTCCGGCACCGGCGCGCCCGTCATCACCCGGATCGCCTCGCCGGGGCCGACGGGGCGCGAGGGGAAGCGGCCGGCGGGGACGTCGTCCACCACGCGCAGCACCCGCGGCGCATCGGCCGAGGCTCCCGCCAGGTCCGCCGCGCGCACCGCGAAGCCGTCCATCGCGCTGTTGTCCCACGGCGGCAGGTCCACGGGCGAGACCACGTCCTCCGCCAGCACGCGGCCCAGCGCGTCCAGCAGCGCGCGCTCCTCCGCGCCGAGCGGCGCCACGCCCGCGACCATGCGCCGCAGCGCCTCCGATGCGGAGAGCCAGTCCGCCGTACGCTGCTCACGCATCGCGGCCGGTGTGCTGGAGGATGACGTCCGCCACCCGTGCCACGTGCCGGCCCCGCGGGTCCGCCGGGTCGAGCGGGATCACGGGGCAGGCGGCGCGCAGCTCCGGGTCGTCGGTCACGATGGCCAGGAAGCGCGACGCGGCATCGGCATCGGCGGGGTCGTGGACGGGGCGGTCGTGCACGGCGCGGCGGAAGATCTCGACCTTGGGCATCGGCCCGTGCTTGTATCCCTCGATCAGTACCAGGTCGTAGCCGCGGCCCGCGTAGAAGTCGCGGACCAGCGCGGCGGGGTCCGGCTCGCCGTCGGTGCGCATCACCAGCGCGATCTTGCCGGTGCCGGCCATGAGGGTGGCCTCGGCTTCGCCCTCGTTGAAGTGGCGCCAGCTGTCGCGGCCGGGCTGGTCCGTCTCGAAGGCGTGATGCCCGTGCTTGATGGACGCGACGCGCAGCCCCCGCCGCCGCAGCTCCGCCAGCAGCGCGACCGTCAGCGTCGTCTTGCCGCTGTTCTTCTTCCCGACGATGCACACCACCGGCGGTGTGGCCGCCATGCGCTCCGCCTCGCGAAGGTCGTCCACGGTGTTGACGTTGAAGAAGAGGACCGCCGGATCGCCCGCGCGGCGCACCTGCGCCAGGGGGATGCGCTCCGTGCGCACGCGCTCGAGCAGGAGATGCGCGGCCCCCTCACCCGCGGCGAGCATCCGCTCGATCACCGGCAGGCAGGCGAGGGAGTACCACGCGCACAGCGGCTCCACGCCGCGCCGCCCGCCGCTCTCCGGCGCGACCGACTCCGCATCGCCCGCGGAGCCGCGGTCCGCGATCATGCGCAGCACGCGCGCGTTCACCAGCGGCATGTCCGCCGCGACGCAGAGCGCCCCACCACGCCCCGTCTCGCGCGCCCGGCGCAGCGCCGCCGCGATCCCCGCCAGCGGCCCCATCCCCCGCACCTCGTCGCCGCGCGTGGGGAGATGGAGGTGGGCGAACAGGTCCGGCTCGTTCACGATCAGCACGACCTCCGGCACCACCGCCGCGAGCGCATCCCGCACGCGCTCCACGATGCGCCGCCCGCCCACGGTCGCGAGCGCCTTCTGCCCGCCGAAGCGGCTGCCGGCGCCGCCCGCGAGGATGGCGCCCAGCGGGGCGGGGGAGGGAGTCGGTGCGGCGTCCACGCGCAAATCCTACCGGCCCGCACCGGTGCGAACAAGCGCTGATGCAGGTGGCGGAGTGCCGCGCGAGGGCGGGCGCCCCCACCCGGACTCGCATTACTCGTCCACCCTCCCCCAAGTCTG
>DASTLD010000373.1:0-3062 GCA_035715345.1 Longimicrobium sp. | reverse complement strand
AACATCAGTGGCCCCCGAATCGCCCGATCCCCAGGACTCCGGACCATGAGAATCCATCGCTCGCTCGCCTGCCTGGGCGTGCTGGCCCTGGCGCCCGCCGCCGCGGCCGCGCAGCGCACCGACGCCGCCGTGGCCGCGGCGGTGCAGCGCATCGCCCCGACCATCGTGGAGGTGCGCCACGACCTGCACCAGCACCCCGAGCTCTCCAACCGCGAGACCCGCACGGCCGGCATCGTGGAGCGCCACCTGCGCTCGCTGGGGCTGGAGGTGCGCACCGGCATCGCCCACACCGGCGTGGTGGGCATCCTGCGCGGCGGCCGGCCCGGCCCCACCATCGCCGTGCGCGCGGACATGGACGCGCTGCCGGTGACCGAGGAGAACGACCTGCCCTGGAAGAGCACCGTGCGGGCCGAGTACCTGGGCAACCAGGTGGGGGTGATGCACGCCTGCGGTCACGACGTGCACACCGCCGTGCAGATGGGCGTGGCCAGCGTGCTGGCGGGGATGAAGGACCAGGTGGCCGGCACGGTGGTCTTCGTCTTCCAGCCCGCGGAAGAGGGTGCGCCCCCGGGCGAGCAGGGCGGCGCCAAGCTGATGCTGGACGAGGGACTGTTCCGCGACCTGCGGCCCGACGCCATCCTGGGCCTGCACACGTTCGCGCACATGGAGACGGGCAAGGTGGGCTACACGCCCGGCCCGGCGATGGCGGCGGCGGACCGCTTCATCATCCGCATCAAGGGCCGGCAGAGCCACGGGGCGTCGCCGCACCTGTCCATCGACCCCATCGTCATGGCCTCGCAGGCGGTGATGGCGCTGCAGACCATCCGCTCGCGCAACCTGTCGCCGTTCGAGCCCAGCGTGGTCACGGTGGGGCTCATCCGCGGCGGCGAGCGCAACAACATCATCCCCGAGCAGGTGGAGATGCACGGCACCGTGCGCACCTTCGATCCCAAGGTGCAGGAAGAGGTGGAGCGGCGCATGCGCGAGATCCTGGACGGCGTCACGCGCGCCGGCGGCGGCAGCTACGAGATGCAGTACCACAAGCAGACGCCGGTGACGGTGAACAACCGGGAGCTGGCCGCGCGGCTGCGGCCCACCATGGACCGCATCATGGGCGCGGGGAACGTGGTGGAGGTGCCGCCCACCACCGGCGCGGAGGACTTCGGGTTCTTCGCCAACACCGTCCCGGGCTTCTTCTACCGGCTGGGCACGGTGGCGCCCGGCACCACCTCCGGCGACCACCACACGCCCACCTTCATGGCCGACGACAACGCCATCCCCATCGGCATGCGGGTGATGACCGGGCTGGTGCTGGACTTCCTGGGCGGCGCGGGGCGGTGAAGTGCGTGAGTGCGTGAGTGCGTGAGTGCGTGAGTGCGTGGCGCCCCGCGGTCTGTCCGGCCGCGGGGCGTGTGGTTTTGGGGGATTCGGGTGCAGTGCATTCGGCAGGCGTCGGCGAGCGCCTGGCGAATTCGCGGCAACGAAAACGTGAAGTCGGCCTTCGCCGACTGAACGGGGGAGTGCCGTGTGTGGGGCGCAGAGTCTCGCATTTCCATGGTAGAGACGCCCCGCCGGGGCGTCTCTACGGGGTCGTGGATGCGCACGGCAGGTCGGTGCGCGCGAAGACCATCAACCCTCCCCCGAAGTTGGGGGAGGGTCGGCGAGGAACGAGCCGGGGAGGGGGCCTCCGCCCACGGGAGGCAGCCTGACCGCCCGCAAAGATGACGGATTGGGGCGTTCTGCAAGTGATTGCTCACCAACCAGTTGCCAATCCGCTTCTTGACGTGGGGGGATCGAAGGGGCAGGTTGGGCGCCGGTTCCGGTGGACCGAGAGCAAGGAGGCAACGCTTGACCAAGGCACACGCCGTCCCGGCCGCGAGTGCGGCAGGGACCCGCGCGGCAGTGGCGGTGGCGCTGCTGGCCCTGAGCGCCCAGGCCGTCCCCGCCGCGGCGCAGACCGACACCGTCCGCGCCCCCACCCGCGCCGTCGCGCCCGCGCGGCCGCCCGTCGTCCAGCCGCGGGTGCAGGACGCCTCGCACCGCGGCCTGTGGGCGCGCCTGCGCGACGGCGCCCGCCGCGTCCGCGAGATGAACGGCGGCCCGCTGACCTTCGCGATGCGCTACCGCATCTCTCCGCGGCTGGCGCGGCAGATCCACACCGCCGCGGAGCAGGAGGGCATCGACCCGGACCTGGGCTTCCGCCTGGTGCGGGCGGAGAGCGGGTTCAACCCGCGCGCGCGCAGCCATGCCGGCGCGCTGGGGCTCACGCAGCTCATGCCGCGCACCGCCCGCTGGCTGGACCGCCGCATGACCACCCCCCGTGCAGTCATGGAGCCCGAGGCCAACCTGCGCGTCGGCTTCCGCTACCTGCGCCGGCTGATCGGCAAGTACGGCGACCTGCGCCTGGCGCTGCTGGCCTACAACCGCGGCGAAGGCGCCGTGGACCGCGACCTGCGCTCCCGCCGCAACCCCGAGAACGGCTACACCCGCCGCGTCCTCGGCGTCGGCGTCGATCGCTACCAGGGCAGCGGCGTCCAGCGGTAACGGCAGTGCGAAAGTGCGAGAGGAGTAATCGCGTGAGCGCGTGAGTGCGGCGCGGACCCTCGGGTGTCATTCTGAGGGAGCGCCGCACCGCACTTGCCCTTCCACGAACCCTGGGGCGCGACCGAAGAATCCTGCCCGCCTGCGCACGGCCGACCCACCCGCACCGATGCGTGCGTGCAGTCCGCGCAGGCGGACTTCGTGCTTCTGGAGGCGCGGTTTCAACCGCCGGCCGGGTACTCCGCTGCCACGCACTGCCCTCGCCCGCACGCCACTTGTTTCGTACTCCGTACCTCGTACTCCGTACCTCGTACGTCGTACTCACGCACTTTCGCACTCCCGCACTTTCGCACCTCCGCACTCCCATGCACCTCCGCCCGCTGCTGCTCGCGACCCTCGCCCTGCTCGCCGCCGCGCCGGCGCTCGCGCAGGAGCGGCCCTTCGGCACGCTGCGCGAGCAGGCGGCCGTGCGGCAGGAGTGGCTGCGCATCCGCCTGGAGCGCGTGCTGCCGCGCCTGATG
>DASTLD010000372.1:0-8015 GCA_035715345.1 Longimicrobium sp. | reverse complement strand
CCCCGGGCTCCAGCTCGTCCAGGTGCAGCTCGCGCCCGTCCGCCAGCAGGCGCATGAAGCCCAGCGCGCGCAGGTTCTCCACCACCAGTGCGTGCGTGACCTTGGCGGACAGCGGGAGCGGAAAGCAGACCATGACGCGCGTACCGCCGGGCAGCGCCAGCACCGCGTCGGTGGCGGTCTGCACGCTGTCGGGGCGCACCTCGCGGCCGCAGGGCTGGTCCGGGTGCGGGCCCGGGCAGTAGGTGCGGCCCACCCGCGCCCACAGCAGGCGCAGGTAGTCGTACACCTCCGTGGCCGTGCCCACGGTGGAGCGGCTGGTCTTGGTGGGGTTGCGCTGCTCGATGGCCACGGCCGGGCTGATGCCCTCCACCCGGTCCACGTCCGGCTTTTCCATCCGGTCGAGGAACTGCTTGGCGTACGTGGAGAGCGATTCCACGTAGCGGCGCTGGCCTTCGGCGTAGACGGTGTCGAAGGCCAGCGACGACTTGCCCGAGCCGGACGGCCCCGTCACCACGATGACGGCGCGCCGGGGCAGGTCCAGGTCCAGGTTCTTGAGGTTGTGCTGCCGGGCCCCGCGAACGACGATGCGATCCTTCATATGGCCGGAAAAATACCGAATCCTGCGCCCGAGGCAAAGGCGCGCTCCTTTTCTCACGCGGAGACGCGGAGAACGCGGAGAGCTGCAACTGCATTTCACGCAGAGGGCGCGGAGGTTCAACGGAGAGGACGCAGAGGAACTGCTGAGGAGCGATTCAGTGTTCCCCCTCTCCACGCGCCGCCCTCACCAGCGCCGGCGTCGCGCGACGGGCTCCATGCGGCGCGGGGGGAGGGGGCCGGGGGGCGGGCCGGGGGGTGGGGCCTCCCGGGGTAGAAGCCCGCCCCACGTATCGGGTTCGGGATGCGCCACCCAAGGCTCGCTCCTTGCACCGGGCGCCCCTCCCCGGCGCCGCGTTTTCGGCGGTGCTGGAGAGCAGAAGAACCCAGGAGGATGCGCATGCATCACGTGAATCTCGAGGGAGTGCGGGTGGCGGTGCTGGCCACGGACGGCTTCGAGCAGGTGGAGCTCACCGTGCCCGTGGACGCGCTGGAGGAGCACGGCGCCGAGGTGGAGATCGTCTCGCTCAAGCCCGGCCGCATCCGCGGCGTCAACCACCTGTTCCCGGGCAGAAAGGTCCGCGTGGACCGCACCATCAACACCGCCGTGGCCGACGACTACGACGCCGTCCTCATCCCCGGCGGGCTGATGAACCCGGACCTGCTGCGCCAGGACGACGGCATGCTCGACTTCGTCCGCGAGGCGGACGCGGCGGGCAAGCCCATCGCCGTCATCTGCCACGGGCCGTGGCTGCTGGTGTCCGCGGAGCTGGTGCCGGGGCGGCGCCTGACCTCCTGGCCTGGCATCGTGGACGACGTGCGCAACGCCGGCGGCATCTGGACGGACGAGCCCGTGGTGCGGGACGGCAACTGGGTCAGCAGCCGCCACCCCGGCGACCTGCCCCACTTCGTGCCCGCCATGCTGGAGCTGTTCGCCACGCACACCGGCCGCGGCCACGCCGTCCGCCGCGAGCGGCACCGCGGCAGGCGCCTGCCGCGCGTGCCCACGCCGGACCTGCCGCTGGGGCGGATGCTGATGGGCGGCGCGCTGGCGGCCGGCGTCGCCTGGCTGCTGACCCAGCGCAACCGCCAGCAGCCCATGGAGTACGTCGAGGTCTACGACATCGACCCGGAGGACGCGGTTCCCGCGGCGGAGGCCGCCACGGACGAGGTGGTCTTCGCGGGCGGCGACGGCGCTGCGTACGAGGCCGGGTACACGCCGCCGAACAACGTGGCGTAGGCGATACGACGAGCGGGGCGCCGGCGGCGGCGCCCCGCTCTCGCTTGTGCCCCCTTCCGCCGCCCGCGTAGCTTCGGGCGCATGTCCCTGCCCGAGCTCCTCTACACCGCCCTGTTCACCGCCGCCCGCCCGCTGGCGCCGCTGCTCGCGCGCGGGCAGGGCAAGCTGGCGCGCGGCATCCGCGGGCGCGCGGGCGTGCTGGAGCGCATGGAGGCGTGGGCGCGCGAGCACCGCGACCCCGCGCGCCCCCTCGCCTGGTTCCACGCCCCCAGCGTGGGCGAGGGGCTGCAGGCGCGCGCCGTCCTGGACGCTTTCCGCGCGCGCCGTCCCGACGCGCAGGTGGCCTACACCTTCTTCTCCCCCTCCGCCGAGCGCTTCGCGGCCACGGTCGACGCCGACTTCGCCGACTACCTGCCACTCGACGTGCCCCGCGACGTCCGCCGGGCACTGGACGCGCTGCGCCCCGGCGTCGTCGCCTTCTCCAAGTACGACGTGTGGCCGGTGCTCACGCGCGAGGCGGAGCGCCGCGGCATCCGCACCGCGCTGCTGAGCGCCACGCTGCCCGTCTCCTCCTCGCGCCTCTCTGCTCCCGCGCGGGCGCTGCTGGGCCCCGCGTACCGCCGCCTGCACGTCGTGGCCGCCATCTCCCCGGACGACGCGGGGCGCTTCACCGCGTTCGGCCTGCCGCGCGAGCGCTGCGTGGTGATGGGGGACGCGCGCTTCGACCAGGTCTGGCAGCGCGCCGCGGGCGTGGACCGCGCCGGCCCGCTGCTGTCGCGCCTGGGCGATTTCGACGGCTGTACGCTGGTGGCGGGCTCCACCTGGCCGGAGGACGAGGAGAAGCTGGTCCCCGCCCTCTCGCTGGTCCGTGATGCCGGTGTCCCCGTGCGGCTGATCGTGGCGCCGCACGAGCCCACCCCGGCGCACCTGGCCGGCCTGGAGGCGCGGCTGCGGGAATATCACCTGAAGCCTTTCCGGCGCCTCTCGGAGATCGAGGCGGGCGCCGAACCCGGGCACACGATCGTCATCGACCGCGTCGGCGTGCTCGGCGACCTGTACGCGCTGGCGGACGTGGCGTGGGTAGGGGGGGGATTCGGGACGGCGGGACTGCACTCCGTGCTGGAGCCGGCGGCGTTCGGCGTCCCCGTGCTCTTCGGCCCGCGCCACGCCAACGCCCGCGAAGCCGCCGAGCTGATCGCCGCCGGCGCCGCCAGGGAGTTGGATCCCGACGAGCCGATCTCCGGACAGATCGTGGACCTGATGCGCTCCGTGGAGGTCCGCGCCCCGGCCGGCGCCGCCGCCCGCGCCTACGTCGAGCACCACCTGGGCGCCGCCGAGCGCGGCGCGGAGATCATCGCCCGGCTGCTGGACCCGCCCCGCGCCTAGCGGCGCACATGCGGCGGCGCCATCGCCCCAGACACCTCCGGTTCGCCTACCGCGGCAGCAGCGCGATCGCGCGCAGGGGGCCGCCGGAGCCGCCCTCGATCTTCATCGGCAGCGCCACCAGCAGCGCCCCGCGCGGTGGGAGCCGGTCGAGGTTGGCCAGGTTCTCGAGCCCCGGCACGTTCGCCTCCGCCGCCACCCGGTGCACGCGGAAGTCGTGCGACTGCCCCGCGTCGATGGAGGCCGCGTCCACGCCGAGCGCGGCCACGCGGCGCTCCCGCACCAGCAGGCGCGCAGCCTCCTCACCGTAGCTGGGAAAGTGCAGCCGCGATGCGTCGCCGGGCGTGTCGTCGCCGAAGTAGCGCCGCCGGTCCGGCCAGAAGCGTCCCCAGCCCGTGTGCAGCAGGACGATGGTGCCCTCGGCGATGCGCCCGTGCCGCCGCTCCCACTCCAGCACGTCCCCCGCGGTGAGCCGGTAGTCGGGATCCCGCGCGGTCTGCTCGCGGACATCGATGACCACGGCGGGCGCCACCAGCCGCTCCAGCGGCACCTGGTCCGCCGTCTGGCGCCCCTCGAAGAAGTGGATGGGCGCGTCCAGGTGGGTTCCCCCGTGCTCCGGCGCGCAGAAGCCGTTCGCCGCGTAGAACCACCCGCCGGGCGTGGGGCCGTAGCTCTGCCGCTGCAGCGTGAAGCCGCTGGTGGCGGTGGGCCAGTACAGCGTCTGCGCGCCGAACGAATGCGTCAGGTCCACCGTGCGGTGCCCCTGCAGCGGAATGCCGCGCGCGTGGGCGCACGACGCCAGCTGGAAGCAGGCGAGGAGAAGGGCGAGGTGCCGCATGGAACGCTCCGTCGAGGGGGGATGAAGCACGGCAGGCCGCAACACAGATGCGATCCCCGCCCGCGGCGAGCAAGAGCTTCGGCGGTGGTGGTGTCGGCGCGGCAGGGAGATCAGCGAGGCGGCCGGGCACCCAGCCGGCGGTTGAAACCGCGCCTGAGAAAACACGAAGTCCGCCTGCGCGGACTGAACGGGAGAGTGCCGCGAGAGGGAGCGAAGGCCGCGCATTTCCACGGTAGAGACGCCCCACCGGGGCGTCTCTACGGGGGTTGCCGTGCCACTGCAGGTCGCGGCACGCGCAGAAAGCCCCTCCCCCGAAGTTGGGGGAGGGGCAGCGAGGAACGAGCGGGGAGGGGGCCTCCGCCCACGGGAGGCACCGTGCCGCCGATCGAGAGCGCCCGCCCTGTATTCGGCCGACTCGTCCCGCTCGCCCTCCGCCTGCGACGGCCTGTCCTCCGGCCCGCCCGGCTCGCGGCGCAGCTCCTCCTCCGTCACCGGCCGCTCCGGCTGCGGCTGCGCGCCCTGCGCGTCGCTGGACAGCGGGCTCTTGTGCTCGTAGCGCGGATCCTTGCTCACGGCTCGCCTCGCGTGTCGTCGGATGAGAGCGGCGGCGGCTGGCTGGCGGCCGCGCGCGTGGCGTCGGGGTCCAGCCCCGCCTTGGGCGGGTCCGTCACCACCACCCGCTCCGGCGACGGCTCGTGGCGGCGCGGCGGCAGCCCCATGATCTCGCGCAGCTCGCCCTCGTCCACCACCTCCTTCTCCAGCAGCCGCCGGGCCAGCACCTCCAGCACGTCGCGGTCCGCGGTCAGCAGCTTCCGCACGCGCTCGTAGGTGCCCTCGATCAGCCCGCGGATCTCCTTGTCGATCTCGCGCGCCGTCTCCTCGCTGTAGCCGGGGCGCGCGTGCTCCACGTCGCCCGCCTGCAGGAACTGCGTGCGCCGCGGCCCGGCCAGGTTCACCGGCCCCAGCTCGCGGCTCATGCCGTACTCCATCACCATGCTGCGCGCCAGCTCCGTGACCCGCTCCAGGTCGTTGCCCGCGCCGGTGGAGATCTCGTTGAAGACGATCTCCTCCGCCACGCGCCCGCCCAGCAGCACCGCGATGCGGTCCATCAGCTCCTGCTTGGTCAGCAGGTAGCGGTCCTCCGTGGGGAGCTGCTGCGTGTACCCCAGCGCCGCCACGCCGCGCGGGATGATGGAGATCTTGTGCACCGGGTCCGCCGTGGGCACCCGCTCCGCCACCACCGCGTGCCCCGCCTCGTGGTACGCGACGATGGTGCGCTCCTTGTCGTTGATCAGCCGGTTCTTCTTCTCCAGCCCCGCCACGATGCGGTCCACCGCCTCGTCCACCTCCAGCATGGTCACGTGCGGCAGGTCGCGCCGCGCGGCCAGCAGCGCCGCCTCGTTGAGCAGGTTGGCCAGGTCCGCGCCCACGAACCCCGGCGTGCGGCGGGCGATGCGCTCCAGGTCCACCTCGTCCGCCAGCTTGATCCCCGCCGAGTGGATCTTCAGGATGGCCAGCCGCCCGTTCACGTCCGGCCGGTCCACCAGCACCTGCCGGTCGAAGCGGCCCGGGCGCAGCAGCGCGGGGTCCAGGATCTCCGGCCGGTTGGTGGCCGCCATGATGATGACGCCCAGCCGCGGGTCGAAGCCGTCCATCTCCACCAGCAGCTGGTTGAGCGTCTGCTCGCGCTCGTCGTTGCCGCCCAGCATGCCGCCCGGCGTGCGCGCCTTGCCCAGCGCGTCCAGCTCGTCGATGAAGATGATGCAGGGCGCCTGCGCCTTGGCCTGCGCGAACAGGTCGCGCACGCGCGCGGCGCCCACGCCCACGAACATCTCCACGAACTCGGCGCCGGAGATGGAGAAGAAGGTGACCCCCGCCTCGCCGGCCACGGCGCGCGCCAGCAGCGTCTTGCCCGTGCCCGGCGGGCCCACGAGCAGCACGCCCTTGGGGATCTTGGCGCCCAGCTTGGCGAACTTGTCCGGCGTCTTGAGGAACTCGACGATCTCCTGCAGCTCCACCTTGGCCTCGTCCACCCCGGCCACGTCGCCGAAGGTGACGCCGGTGCCCTCCTCGCCCACGATGCGCGCCTTGCTCTTGCCCACCGTCAGCACGCCCTGCGTGGGGTTCATGCGGCGGAACATGAGCATCCACAGGCCCACCACCAGCAGCAGCGGCAGCAGCAGCGTCACCAGCAGGCCCCAGCGGCTCTCCGGCACGCCGCCGTAGGGCACCTGCCGCGCCTCCAGCAGGTGGATCAGCGAATCGTCCTCCACCCGGGTGGCGCGCCAGCGGTCCGGCCCCTTGCCCGCGCTGATGGAGTCCAGCGGCACCGCCTCCACCATGGTGGCGCCGATGGAGACGCGCTTGACCTGGCCCTTCTCGATGCGGTTGCGCAGCTCGCTGTAGTCCACCGTGGTGGCGCGGGAGGACTCGGAGAAGACGCGGTTGAGGAGCAGCAGGGCCAGGAAGACGGCCACCAGGGGCAGGATGGAGAAGCGCGGCGGGCGCGGCCCGGAGCCGGGACGGCCGCGGCGGTCGCCGGAGCCGCGGCGCCGGTCCTGGAGGGGGTTGGGGTCTGCCATGAAGGCCGCGCGGGCGCAAGGATTGGACCATGCACGGACCGTCCCTGCCCCGCGCCGCGAACGGCGGCGGGGCGGGCGAAAGGCACCTGCCTTCCGCCCGCCCCGCCCCGCGCGAGCCCCACCGGTCTACCGCCCGAAGGGGATGTTGTAGGTCACGCCCACCGTGATGCCGCGCGGCGCCGTCTCGAAGCCGAACTGCGCCGAGATCTGCGGCGCCAGGCGGAAGAAGGCGCCGGCCAGGAAGTTGACCTCGTCGCCCGTGTTGGCCTCGTCCTCCACCCAGTAGAAGCCCTCGATGCCGCGCTCGCGGTCCACGTCGAAGTACTGGCGGTAGCTCTCCTTCTTGGCCAGCCCGGCGCCCGCGTACACCATCAGCTCCGTGGTCACCGGCCGCACCAGCGCCAGGTTGAACGACCGCCACTCCGCCTCGTCGGAGAAGACCTGCTGGCCGGGGATGCGGTCCTCCACCTCCGCCACGGTCAGCGAGTCCGCGAAGTTGGCCTCGTCGCGCGGCGAGTCCGTGTCGAACTTGGCGTCCACGTACAGCCCCAGGCCGCCCAGGAAGCCGGTCATGACCCGCCCGCTGACGCCCACGTACATGTTGGGCGCGTTGACCACGTAGCCGATGGCCACGTGCGGCTGGTACAGCGGCCCGGGCGTGGGGCCGCGCCGCTGGGCGTGGGCGGGCAGGGCGGCCAGCAGCAGGGCGGCGCACCCGGCCGCGGTCAGGGTCCAGCGCGGAGTGGCAGGCATTCTCGGGTTCCCCTCGGGGTCGGGTTTGCGGATCGGGACGCGGCCGCCCGCTCAGGCGCGCATGCGCACGGGCACCGTCAGCGCGCCGGCCACCGGCACGCCGTCCACCGTGGCGGGCAGGAAGGAGAACTGGCGCACCACGTCGCGCAGCTGCAGCTCCAGCGACCCGCCGCTGGCCGCGCCGCGCACCACCGACGCGTCGGCCACGTAGCCGGCGGTGGTGACGCTGACCCGCACCAGCACGGTGCGCTCGCGCGCGCCGTTGCGGTAGCGCGGGCCCGTGGCCAGGAACTGCGCCATCTCCTCCTGCAGCCCGGGGCTGCGCGGGCGCGGCGGGCAGTACTCGCGCCGCTCGGTAGCATACGAGACGCCGCCGGAGAGGTCAATCCGCAGGCGCACGCCCCAGGGCCCCTCCGCCTCCGGCGCGGAGCCCAGGTGGGCGAACACCAGCTTCTGCACCGAGTCCGCCAGCACGGGGTCCACCGTGTGGCCGATCACCTGCCGCCGCACGTTGACGCCGTCCGGCTCGTACGCCAGCGACACCAGCACCTGCCCCGGCGGCGGCTCCAGCGCGCGCAGGTCGCGGCTCAGCGCCTCCACGTCCACCAGCGCGTGGGCCGCCGGC
>DASTLD010000371.1:0-2663 GCA_035715345.1 Longimicrobium sp. | reverse complement strand
CACCACGCTGTCGCCCTGCACCAGCTCCAGCCGGCCGCTGGGGATGTTGACCACCACCTCCACGCCCGGCACGATCTGCCGCTTCGGCTTCGGTGGCGCCGCGGGCTTCCGCGCGGCGCCGCTGTCCGGCGAGACGGGCCGCAGCGCGTCCACCTCCGCGTCGCCGGGCGCGGGGGCGCGGGCCAGCAGCGCCGCGGTGGCGGCGGTGGCCAGGAGCAGGAGCACGCCGGCGGCGCGCAGGGAAAGCCGCGACTTCACGGGAGGTGCGTGGGGACGGGTGTGCGGCGCCCGTGCGCGGGCGCCGCGACAAATAAACATCGTTCGCGCCCGCGGTTCAAGCGCTGCCGCGTGCAATCGCTCATCGCGCCCCCGGCGGCGGCACGGTGGGGCGGGCGGCGCGGAACTCGGAGCCGGGGCTCCAGGCGGGCCAGGCATCGCCGTTCGCGAGCTCCAGGCCCACACGGAAGAGCAGGACCGTGTCGTCCACGATGCCGGCCATGTCCCAGTCCGGCTTGACCTCGTCGCTCGGCTTGTGGTAGTCGCCGGCGATGTAGGCGGACCGCACGCGCTCGCCGTAGCCGGGGTCCGGATGCACGTAGTCCGTGCCCGGGAACAGGAACGACAGCGCGGGCACGCCGCGGCGCGCCATCTCCAGGTGGTCGGCGCGGTAGAAGTAGCCTTTCTCCGGCTCCGGGTCCGGCACCACGCGGCGGCCCTGCGCGGCGGCGTGGCGGGCCAGCAGCTCCTCCAGCGTGCTCTGCCCGTATCCCAGGCTCACGATGGAGCGCGTGCGGCCCCAGGGGTTCATCGCGTCCATGTTGAGGTTGGCCACCGTGCGCTCCATGGGCACCACCGGGTGCGTGGCGTACCAGCGCGCGCCCAGCAGCCCCTGCTCTTCCGCGGTGAAGGCGACGAACACCAGCGTCCGCCGCGGCGCGGGCATCGCCCGGTAGGCGCCGGCCACGGCCAGCATCCACGCCACGCCGGAAGCGTCGTCCAGCGCGCCGTTGTAGATGGAGTCGCCGGCGATGGGGCGGCCCACGCCGAAGCTGTCCCAGTGCGACGAGAACAGCACCGCCTGCTCGCGCAGCGCGGGGTCGGCGCCGGGGATGCGCGCCACCACGTTGCGCGACGTGACGCGCCGCACGGCGTTGCGGATGCGGAAGCCGGCCGTGCCGCCCAGCGCCACCGGCCGGAATTCCCGCGTGCGGGCCGCGCGCTCCAGCGCGCTGAAGTCGTGCCCGCCCGCGGCGAACAGCGCCCGCGCCGTCTCGAGCTGCATCCACCCCTCCACCGGCGCGTGCGGCGGGCCGCCCTCCACCTCGAACTTCTCGCGCGCGTTGCCCTGCACCACGCTCCACGGGTAGCCCGCGGGCCCGGTCTGGTGCACCAGCAGCACCGCCGCGGCGCCGCGCTGCGCGGCGACGTCGTACTTGTAGGTCCAGCGGCCGTAGTAGGTCATGGCCGGCCCGCGGAAGACGGCGGGGTCCAGGCGGGTGCCGTCGGCGGGATCGGGGACGGGGGGATCGCCGATCAGCATCACCACGGTCTTGCCGCGCACGTCCACGCCCTTGAAGTCGTCCCACCCCAGCTCCGGCGCCACGACGCCGTACCCCACGAACACCAGCTCGGCCGCGTCGACCGTGACCAGCGAGTCCGGCCGCAGCGACCAGGCGACGACGTCCTCGAGCTGGCGCCACGGCAGCGACGTTCCGCCCACGCGCGCGCCCGCCTCCACGCGCGAGGTGGTGCCGACGAGCGGGACGCGCTGGAGATAGCTGCCGTCGGGCATCCCCGGCTCCAGCCCCATCTCGCGGAAGCGCCGGGCGATGAACGCCACGGTGGAGTCCTCGCCGGGGGTGGCGACGGCGCGGCCCAGGAAGCGGTCTGACGCCAGCTCGCGGATGTCGCGCAGCATCCCCTCCGCCGTGATCATCCGCTCCCCCGCCGCCGCGGCGCCCGCAACGGCGGCCGGTGCGATGCCGCCGCCGCCATCACCCGCCCCCGCCGGCGCGCACGCCGCCGCCAGCACCAGTCCCGCGCCCACGACCGGCGCCCATCGCCTCATCCGCATCTCCCCGTGACGGAGGTGAATGTGTGCAGGGGCGGACGGCTGCCCGCGTATCGCGTGCCGCGAGGGCGCCAACTCGCCGATCCGGCAGGGCGGTCGAACAGGTGTCAGCGAGCAGGGCGGCGTTCTACAGCGGGGGCCCCACCCCCCGACCCCCTCCCCCCGCGCCGCAACCGGGCTCGCGCGCGTCGGATGGTGTCGTGCGCGCGGCGCGTGGAGAGGGGGAGAACTTCTGCGCATTCGCCGGCCTCCGTGCAGGAAAGGCCGCGTTGCGACGAACCCGTCGGCGAAGGCCGACATCACGTTTTCATAGCCGCGAATTCATTCGCCGGGTGCCCTCGCGCCTCCGCCCGCCGCACTTGCCGGCAGCCCGCCTGCAGACCGCCCAGGCGGCGATCCTGTTATCGAACAAACCCTCCCCCAGCCACCTCGTCGATCCGGCAGGAACGCGGGGCAGAGGTGTGCGCGAGCGGCGGCGTTCTACCGCGGGGGCCCCCAGCCCCCCCCTGCCGCAACCGGGCTCGCGCGCGTCGGATGGTGTCGTGCGCGCGGCGCGTGGAGAGGGGGAGAACTTCTGCGCATTCGCCGGCCT
>DASTLD010000370.1:0-3812 GCA_035715345.1 Longimicrobium sp. | reverse complement strand
TCTCGCGGCCCAGGAAGTACGTGGTCCGTCCCGGCGACAGGTCCAGGCCCGGGTGCCGCACCGCGGCCAGCGCCCGCGGCACGTCCGGCTCGTCCATGAAGCCGTAGCGCAGGATGACGCGGAACAGGCCGTGTCCCAGGCTCTCCACCGTGGCGCGTGAGGCGGCAGGCACGTGCGGAGCCTCCTCCGTCTCGATGGCGAGCACCACGACGCGTTCGTGCAGCACCCGGTAGTGCTTGAGGGAGTGGAGCAGCGCCGGCGGCGTGCCCTCGGGGTTGCCGTACATGAACACGGCGGTGCCCGGCACGCGGTGCGGCGGGTTGCCGGCCACGTCCTTCACGAAGAACTCCCACGGCAGGGTGCTCTCCGCCAGGCGTGCCGCCAGGATGCCCCGGCCCGTCTTCCACGTAGTCATGAGCGTGAAGACGGCCGCCCCGGCCACGAGCGGAAACCAGCCCCCGTGCGGGATCTTGATGATGTTGGCGCCCCAGAAGGCCAGGTCGATGGCCAGGAAGCTCAGGCTGAATGCGGCTACCGCCCCCGCGCCCCACCGCCAGCGCTCCCGCAGCAGCACCGTCATCAGCAGCGTCGTGACCACCATAGTCGTGGTGACCGCCACGCCGTACGCCGCGGCCACGGAGCTGGAGGACCGGAACCCCAGCACCAGGCCGATGCACGATGCGAGCAGGATCCAGTTGACCGAAGGGATGTAGATCTGCCCCATCTCCCGGGCGGAGGTGTGGCGGATGTCCACCCGCGGCAGGTAGCCGAGCTGCACCGCCTGCATGGTCAGCGAGAACGCGCCGGAGATGAGCGCCTGTGAAGCGATGACCGCGGCCAGCGTGGCGATGACCACCTGCGGGTAGATGAACCACCGCGGCGCCAGGTGGAAGAACGGGTTCTCCACCGCCTCCGGCTGCCGCAGCAGCAGCGCGCCCTGCCCGAAGTAGTTGAGCAGCAGTGCCGGCAGGACCACCGCGAACCAGGCCAGCCGGATGGGCCGGCGCCCGAAGTGCCCCAGGTCGGCGTACAGCGCCTCGCCGCCCGTCACCACCAGGAACACCGACCCCAGCACCAGGAACCCGCCCACGCCGTTCTCCACGAAGAACCGCACCGCGTGGAGCGGGTTCACGGCCGGGAGCACGCCGGGCTCGCGGACGATCCACAGCGTGCCCAGCACGGCCAGCATGGAGAACCAGACGAGCACCACGGGGCCGAAGATCCTTCCCACCAGTGCCGTGCCCCGGCTCTGCACGAGGAAGAGGCCGACGAGGATGGCGATGGTGAGGGGGATGATGTACGGCTCGAACACCGGCGTGGCCACCCGCAGCCCCTCCACCGCGCCCAGCACGGAGATGACGGGGGTGATCATGCCGTCGCCGTACAGCAGCGCCGTCCCGAACAGCCCCAGCATGATGAGCACCCGGCGCCCGCCGCGGCGGGCGCCCACCGGCGTGACCAGCGCGGTGAGCGCCAGGATGCCGCCCTCGCCGCGGTTGTCGGCCCGCAGGACGAACACGGCGTACTTGACGGAGATGACGAGGACCAGCGACCAGAAGATGAGGGAGAGCACGCCCAGGACGTTTGCCGCGGCGGGGGCCAGGCCGTAGAAGTGGAACGACTCCTTCATCGCGTACAGCGGCGACGTGCCGATGTCCCCGTAGACGATCCCGAGCGCCGCCAGCGACAGGATCGCGAGGTAGCGGCCGCGCGGCGCGGCGGGCGCGTGCGGCGCCAGGGAGCCGTCTCCGTGGACGACTTCCTCGCCGTGCGGTGGGAAGGGGAGGGAGGGGCGGTCCGTCATTGGCCGTCCCGGCGCCGCAGGATGAACCGTCCGGTGGCGGCTGCGGCGCGCCCGGAGCCGTGCCACGACCAGTGCCCCGCCGCGGAGTCACCGCCCATCAGCGTCCCGGCCAGCCGGAGCCCGCCCCCGGGAGCCTGGGGATCGACCGTCAGCCGGACCGAATCCCCTTCCTGCTCCGCAGTGGCGCCCGGGACATGGCTTCGCGCTGCCAGACGGATCCCGAACGGCCCGGCGTCCAGCGTGTGCGTGCCGTAATACGGCCGCGGCGCATCCCGCCGGACGGCACGGCCCCCGCGCGTGTCGGGGCGCAGTACCACCTCGCCGCGCACCGGGGGCAGCGCGCCAGCGTCCGTCCGGAGCTGCGCGGGGTGCTCCAGCCACAGCTCCACGCTCCAGCTCCCCGCCAGCCTCCCCGGACCGCCCGCGTGCGGAGGGGGCCGGTCCGTCCCCTCGCACGCGGCGGCGGCCAGGGCGAGCACCGCCCACGCGGCAGGCCGGCCGATCGTCCCGTTTCGCATCTCCTCCACTCCTTCCTCGTGAGCGGAAAGGATAGGGGAGACGCCGTTAACGATGCATAAAGACGCCGGCGTGGTCCGTTAAGAAATCACAAAGACCTTCACGGTCCGGCGGGGCGGGGAAGGCCGGCACGGGCACGTCTAAGCGTGCGGATCGAGCTCGGCGGCGGGAAGGGAAAAGAGAAAGATGCTCCCCCCGCCGGGACGGGGGTGGTAGTGCAGCGCGCCGCCCTGAGCGTCCGCCAGGCGCCGGGCGATGGAGAGGCCCAGCCCCGCGCCGCCCACGTCCGGCTGCGTGCCACCGGCACGGTGGAACGGCGCAAAGATGCGCTCCGCCTCCTCCGCGGGGACTCCCGGACCGCGGTCGGCCACCACGAAGGTCAGCCGGTCTCCCTCCCGCCGGACGGAGAGCTCCACCGGCGTCCCGGGTGGCGCGTACTTGTCCGCGTTCTCCACCAGGTTCACCAGCACGCGGAGCGAGTGCACGAAGTCCATCCGCCCCAGCAGCAGGTCGGGCGAGAGGTCCACCCGGATCTCGCGCTTCGCGGAGCCGGACACGCGCTGGAGCGTGGCGCCGACCACGTCCTCGGCCGCGACCACGTCGAGCGACACCGGCAGCGCGCCCGCGTTCAGCCGGGACAGGTCCAGGAGGTCCGCCACGAAGCGGTTCAGCCGGTCGGCCTCCTCCTCGATGTCCGCCGCCCGGACGTCGCCCTGCTCCGCGATCTCGTGCGCGAGCGCCTTGATGGTGGTGAGCGGCGTGCGCAGGTCGTGCGAGACGGAGGCGAGGAGCGCGTCCTTGAGCCGGGCCGCCTCCTGGAGCGCTTCCGCGTGCTCGGCACGGGCCGCGAGGGTGCGCGCGCGGTGGAAGAGCTGGGTGGCCACCGCCGCGACGGCCAGGAAGGCAAGCAGCACCAGCCAGTCCAGCGGCTCGTGGACGGCGAGGGCGCCGTACGGCCGGACGAAGAAGAAGTTGAAGCAGAGGAAGGCGAGGACCGCCAGCACCAGGCCGCGCAACCGCGGCCCGCGGGTGCTGGCGGCCAGGACGAGCAGGAGGTAGGCGAGCGCCACGTGCGCGCGGTCCAGGTGCCCGCGCACGCCGGCCATGGCCGCGGTGAGCGCCGCCAGCGCCGCCAGCCACGCCGCCCAGCCGGCGGCCGTCCGCGCCCCCGTCCGCCAGGCGGCCACGCCGTCAGTCCAGCGCGCGGAAGCGGTAGCCCACGCCCGGCTCGGTGACGATGAGCGTGGGGCGGACCGGGTCGTCCTCGATCTTGCGGCGCAGGTTGGCCACGTGCACGCGCAGGTAGGTGTGCGGGTCGCCGGCCGCGCGCCCCCACACGGCGCGGAAGATCTGGTCGTGCGTCAGGGTCTTGCCCGCGTGGCCCACGAAGGCGCGGAGCAGGTCCCACTCCGTCGGGGTCAGGTGGACCTCGCGGCCCTGCCGGGTCAGCACGCGCCGGGCAAGGTCGACCACCAGGCCGTCCAGCTCCACG
>DASTLD010000369.1:0-5207 GCA_035715345.1 Longimicrobium sp. | reverse complement strand
CGCTTCGGGTACGTGTTCGACCCCACGCTGCGGCCGCTGGAAGGGACCACCAAGCCGGAGGCGATGCTGGCGGAGGTGGAGCCGTACCGGGAGATGGAAGCGGGCGGCTTTCGCGTGCTGCCGCTGCCGGTGCCGCACGGGCCGCTGCAGGTGTACGGCTTCCGCGTGGGCGCGCTGGGATACGTGACGGACGCCAAGTACCTGCCGGAGCGCACGGAGCAGGCGCTGCGCGGGGTGCGCGTGCTGGTGCTCAACGCGCTCTGGTGGGGCGATCCGCACCCCACCCACTTCAGCGTGGAAGAGGCCGTGGAGACGGCGCAGCGCGTGGGGGCGGAGCGCACGTACCTGACGCACCTGAGCCACCGCGTCTCCGCCCGCGACCTGGACGAGCGCCTGCCCCCTGGCGTCTTCGGCGCCTACGACGGGCTGGAGGTGGAGGTGTAGTAAGGAGAGGGGGGCCGGGTCTGCGAGCGGGGCGGCGTTCTACAGCGGGTGCCCCACCCCCCGGCCCCCTCCCCCCGCGCCCGCCCGACCTCCGTGCAGTGAAGGACCGGCGCACGCGGCGCGCGGAGAGGGGGAGACCTGAACTGCGCCGGGGCAGGCGCCAACGAGCAGAACCAACAACCCTCCCCCAGACTTGGGGGAGGGTGCGAGCCTGAGCGAGCGGGTGGGGGCGGCGCCCGCACGCGGACGTCCGCTACGCACACCAGCACTTTCGCACTCACGCACTCACGCACTCGCCGAATGTCCCTCGTCCTCGACTACAACAACATGCTCGCGCCGCGGCTGGGCGGGCGCGGCATCGAGCCGGAGCGGCTGGACGCGATGGCGGAGCGCTTCCGCGAGGCCCACGCGGACACCGTCCGCCGCCGCGAGGCCGGCGAGCTGGGCTTCTTTGCGCTCGCGGACGGCGGCGAGACGGTGGATGCCATCCAGGCGTTCGCCGACGGCGCCGGGCAGGCCTTCACGGACCTGGTGATCCTGGGCATCGGCGGGTCCGCGCTGGGCACCATCGCCGTGCGCAGCGCGCTGCTCAAGCCGTTCTGGAACGAGCTGACCGACGAGCAGCGCGACTTCTACCCGCGCCTGCACGTGCTGGACAACGTGGATCCCTCCACCTTCGCGGCCTTCCTGGACCGCGTGGACCTGCGGCGCACGCTGTTCAACGTGGTCTCCAAGAGCGGCGGCACCGCGGAGACCATGAGCCAGTACCTGGTGATCCACGAGCGCCTGCGCGCGGAGCTGGGCGACGGCTACCGGCGGCACCTGCTGTTCACCACCGACCCCGAGAAGGGCGTGCTGCGGCAGATCGCGCGCGAGGAGGACATCGCCACGCTGCCGGTGCCGGCGAACGTGGGCGGGCGCTTCTCCGTGCTCTCCGCCGTGGGCCTGCTGCCCGCCGCCATGACCGGCGTGGACGTGCACGCGCTGCTGGCGGGCGCGCGGGAGATGGCGGAGCGCTGCGCCACGGACGACCTGCGCGCCAACCCGGCCGGCATCTTCGCGGTGCTGCAGTACCTGGCGGACACGGAGAAGGGCGCGCCCATCCACGTGATGATGCCTTACTCCGACCGCCTGCGCGACGTGGCGGACTGGTTCCGCCAGCTGTGGGCGGAGAGCCTGGGCAAGCAGCGCACGCGCGGCGGCGACGAGGTCTTTGCCGGTCCCACGCCGGTCAGGTCGCTGGGGGCCACGGACCAGCACTCGCAGGTGCAGCTCTACGTGGAAGGCCCGTTCGACAAGACCATCACCCTGCTCTCCGAGCGCGACACGGGCGTGGACGTGCAGATCCCCGCCGCGTACCCGGACCACGGCGAGCTGGCGTACCTGGGCGGGCACAGCATGGGCGAGCTGCTGCGCACGGAGATGCTGGCCACGGAGGCCGCGCTGACCCGGCGCGGCCGCATGAACATGAGCATCGAGGTGCCCGCCGCGGACGCGCGCTCCATCGGAGCGCTGTTCATGCTGCTCCAGATCGCCACGGTGTACGCGGGCCACCTGTACGGCATCGACCCCATGGACCAGCCGGGCGTGGAGCTGGGCAAGCAGCTCACGTACGGCATCATGGGCCGCGCGGGGTACGAGTCCGCCCGCGAGGAGTGGGAATCCCGATCCCCCAAGAACGACGCCTGGGTGATCCGCTGACGCCCTGGAGCCGCCGCCCTGTCCGCGGCGGCTCCGCACTTTCGCACTTCGTACTTCGTACCTCGTACTTCGCACTCACGCACTCACGCACTCACGCACTTGCCGCCTCGCACCCTCCTCGTCCTCAACCCCGCCGCCGGCCAGGGCGACCCCGACCGGCTGCTGCGCCAGCTCGCGGGCGCGTTCGCCGTGCGCGGCGAGGCGTTCGACGTGGCGAAGACGGCCGGGCCCGGCGACGCGGAGGAGGCGGCGCGCCTGGCCGCGGCGGAGGGCTATCGCGCCGTCGTGGCCATCGGCGGGGACGGCACGCTGGGCGAGGTGCTGACCGGCACGGCGGGGACCGGGCTGCCGGTGGGCGTCATCCCCCGCGGCACGGGGAACCAGGTGGCGTGCAACCTGGGTATACCGCGGGCCCTGGAGGCGGCGGTGGAGGTGGCGGTGCGCGGCACGCCCGTCCCCATCGACCTGGGGCAGATGGACGACGGGCGATACTTCGCGCTCGCCGCGGGGGCGGGGTGGGACGCGGCCATGATCGCCCTGGCCACGCGGCAGATGAAGGACCGCTGGGGCTTCGGCGCCTACGTGTACGCGGGGATGCGGGTCGGCGTGGCCAAGCCCACCTCGCTCTTCCGCATCACCGCGGACGGGGTGACGGTGGAGGCGCAGGCGGCGATGGTGCTCGTCGCCAACATGGGCCAGTTCGGCGCCCGCCTCATCGCCCCGAACGGACTGCTGGTGGGCCCCGCCGTCTCGCCGCGCGACGGGCTGCTGGACGTGTGCATCTTTGCCCCGCGCGGGCGCCGCGACCTGCCCGCGCTGCTGTGGCGCATCGCGCGCGGGCGCTACAGCGGCGACGAGCGTCTCGTGTACCTGCAGGGCGCCGACGTGACCGTGGAGTCCGATCCCCCCGCCATCACCGAGGTGGACGGGGAGCTGTCCGGCCCCACGCCGCTGCGCGCCCGCGTGGTTCCCGGCGGCGCCACGATCCTGGTCCCGCGCTCCGCCGCCTGACTTCCGACGATCCCCATCTCCCGACCCGACCGACGTTGAGACGCATCGCACGCCCGCGCATCCGCGCTTCGTACTCCGTACCTCGGACTTGGTACTCCGCACTCGTCTTCGCGCTGCTGGCCGCGTCCGTTCCCGCACGTGCGCAGGCGCCGCAGCCCTCGCCGGAGCAGTGGCACGACCGCATCGTCGCGGTGATGGCGCGGGCGGCCGGCGCGCGCGCCCTGCCCGCGGGCGACACGACCGTCACCTGGTCGCCGAACCCGGTCCTCTACCACGTCGCCGGCGTGACGGCGGACAGCGTGTCGTCCGGCTTCCTGCGCGCGGACGGGATGCAGGGCGCCGCCACCACGCGCTGGACCGGCGGCGTCCTCGCGGCCTTCCGCTCGCGCTGGTTCGAGGGCGATTCGGTGCGCGAGGCCGCCGGCGAGGTCGCGGACGGCATGCTGCGCATCACCGGCGCGCGCGACACGGCGCTGGCGATCCCGTCGCTGCCGTGGGCGGTGGCGGACCACGGGATGGAGGAGCACCTGGCGCCGCTCATCGCCGCACTGCCCACGGAGAGCGTGCGCCGCATCGCCATCCTGCGGCCGCACGCGATGAAGTGGGACACGCTCGACGTCACCGTGCGCCGCCGCGGCGAATCGCTCGTGGCCACCACGCGCGGGCCGGGCGGCGCGCGCGCGGTGCTGCTGATCGACGCGCAGCGCCGGCTGCTGTGGATGCGGCGCTACGACGAGGAGATCGAGCGCCAGCCGCTGCCGGGCACGCCGCTGTACGAGCACTTCCGGCGCATGCGCGGGACGGCGGTCAACCAGCCTTGAACAGCAGGTTACAGGGGACAGGTTACAGGTTACAGCCGGCAACTGCACCGGTACTGCTGGCTGTAACCTGTTCCCTGTAACCTGTAACCTTCAGTTCCCGCAGGAGACGATGACGGACGAGATCACGACCGCGAGCGCACTGCCGGCGGGCGGCTGCACGCACCTGGAGTGCACGCGCTGCGGGGCCGGCTTTCCGGCGGAGGAGCTGCACCGGCTGTCGCCGTGCTGCGACAAGCCGCTGTACCCGCGCTACGACCTGTTCGCGGTGTCGCAGCGCGTGTCCCGCGAGGACCTGGCGCTGCGCTCCGCCGACCTGTGGCGCTACGCGGAGCTGCTGCCCGTGCGCGACCCCGCCAACGCCGTGCGCCTGGGCGAGGGCTGGACGCCCATGGTGGACACGCCGCGGCTGGCGGAGCGCATCGGCGTGGCGCGGTGCTGGATCAAGGACGAGGGGCAGAACCCCACCGCGTCGTTCAAGGCGCGCGGGCTGTGCATGGCCATCTCCCGCGCGAAGGAGTTGGGCGTCGGCGAGGTCGCGATCCCCTCCGCCGGCAACGCGGGGAGCGCCACGGCCGCCTACGCCGCCGCCGCGGGGATGGCGGCGCACGTCGTGGTGCCCAGCGACACGCCGTTCCCCATCGTGGAGGAGATGCGGGCGCTGGGCGCGGACGTGGAGCTGTTCGACGGGCTGATCACCGACTGCGCGGCGCGCGTGGCCGAAGGGTCGAAGCGGCACGGCTGGTTCGACCTGTCGACGCTCAAGGAGCCGTACCGCGTCGAGGGCAAGAAGACGATGGGGTACGAGGTGGCGGAGCAGCTCGGGTGGACGCTGCCGGACGTCATCGTCTATCCCACCGGCGGCGGGACCGGGCTGGTGGGGATGTGGAAGGCGTTCGACGAGATGGAGCGGATGGGGTGGATCGGCCCCGCGCGGCCGCGGATGGTGTCCGTGCAGGCGTCCGGGTGCGCCCCCATCGTCCGCGCCTGGGAGCAGGGCACCCGGCACGCGGAGCCGTGGGCGGACGCGCACACCTACGCCTCCGGCCTGCGCGTGCCCCGCGCCGTGGGCGACTTCCTGATCCTGGACGCGGTCCGCGCCTCCGGCGGCGCCGCCATCGCCATCGACGACGACGAGATGCGCGCCTGGACCCGCATCGTCGGCGGCGACACCGGCATCTTCTGCGCGCCGGAGGGCGCCGCCACCGCCGTCGCCGCCCGGCGCCTCCTGGC
>DASTLD010000368.1:0-6100 GCA_035715345.1 Longimicrobium sp. | reverse complement strand
GGGCCGCCGCCGCGCGGGTGTTCGCGAGGCACCATCCCGGCCGCGAGCGCGCCGCCGCGCTGGCCCGCGATCCGGACGGGCGCGTGGCCTCCGCCGCCGTGGAGGCCGCGCTCGCCGCCGCGGGCGATACCATCGCCCCGCCGCGCGAGGTGGTGCTGGCGGCGCTGGACCATCCCGACGTGGTGGTGCGGACGAATGCGCTGGGCGGCATCCCCCGGCTGAACGAGCCCGCGCTGCTGCCGCGCGTGCTGGACGCGTACGAGCGGGCCCAGCGCGACACGCTGAACGACGCCGCGCTCGCCGCGGTGGACGCGGTAGCCGAGCTGGCGAAGAAGGACCGCGCGGCGGCCACCGCCTTCCTCGCGCGCTTCCCACGCTCCGGCGACTATCTGGTGCGGCAGCGCGTGCACGCCGCCTTCGGCGACTCGCTGGGCGGGTCGTGGGGCGCGCCGCTGCCCATCGAGACGGGGATGGAGATGGAGGAGTACCGCCGCGGGGTCGCCGAAACGATGCGGCGCCGCCGGCCGCACGCCGTGATCGTGACCGACCGCGGCGAGATCGAGGTGGAGCTGTTCGCCGCGGAGGCGCCGCTGACCGTGCGCAGCTTCCTGACGCTGGCGGAGCGCGGCTTCTTCGACGGGCAGGAGTGGCCGCGCGTGGTGCCCAACTTCGTGATCCAGGGCGGCGACCCGCGGGGGGACACTTCCGGCGGACCGGGGTATTCCCTCCGCGACGAGCTGAACCCGCACCGCTACGGCCGCGGCACGCTCGGTATGGCGCTCTCCGGGCCGGACACGGGAGGCAGCCAGTGGTTCATCACCCACTCGCCCCAGCCGCACCTGGATGGCACCTACACCGTGTTCGGGCAGGTGGTGAGGGGGATGGACGTCGCCGACCGCATCCTGCCCGGCGACCGCATCATCCGCATCCGGGGGATCGATTGAGGCTTCTTCGCACGGCCGCGACCGCGGTTTTCGCATTCGCGCTCGCGGGCTGTCCCGCGCCGGCCACGCAGCCGCCGGCCACCACGCCCGGCCAGCCCGCGCCGGACCCGGCCGCGGCCGCCGCGCTGGCGGACGAGGTGCAGCGCGCCACGGTGCCCGCCGGGCCGCGGCAGGTGGCGTTCGCGTGGGAGCTGGACGAGGCCGGCGCGCGCTTCCGCGGCCGCGGCGTGGGGCGCTACGTGGCGCCCGAGCGCTTTCGCCTGGACCTGTTCGGCCCGCGCGGCGAGACGTACCTGTCCGCCGCCCTGGTGGACGGCACCGTGCGCGCGCCCGCCATCCTCCTGGAGCGCTTCAAGCTGCCCTCGCCCGCGCTGCTGTGGGGCGCCATCGGCGTCGTCCGTCCGCCCGCCGACGCGCGGCTGGTGGACGCCACGCGCGCCGGCGACGAGGCCACCCTGCGCTACGCCGCGGGCGGCGACGCCTTCGAGTACCGCCTGGAGGGCGGGCGGCTGCGCACGCTGCGGCGGCGGGCCGGCGGCGGCGTGGCCGAATCCATCGACCTGACGTACGACGTCCGGGGCGTGCTGCAGCGCGCCGGCTACCGCGACTGGGCCGCGTACCGCTCGCTGAACCTGACCCTCGAGAGCTCCCAAGATGTGGCGCCTTTCCCCGAATCCATCTGGACGCCGCCGGGCACGTAGCGCGGCGCTGGCGGCGGCGCTGCTGCTGCTGGCGGGCTGCGGCATCTACCGCTTCACGGGCGGCGGGCTGCCGCTGCACGTGCGGCGCGTGTACATCGAGCCCTTCGACAACCAGACCGCCTACCAGGCGCTGACCGCGGACCTGCTGCGCCAGCTCCAGGAGAAGTTCCCGGGCAGCCTGGGCGTGCGCCTGTCGTCGCAGCAGAACGCGGACGCCATCGTGCGCGGCAAGCTGCTGAGCGCGGAGGAGCAGACCACCAACTTCAGCCCCACGCCGGACCCCAGCGGGCGCATCGAGCGGCTGGAGGCGCGCGTGCAGATCACCTTCGAGGCGGAGATCTACGACGTGAAGAACGACGCCGTGCTCTGGCGCGGCGCCGGCATCACCGCCATCGGCAACTTCGACCCCGACCGCGAGGACGTGGACGACGGCCGCCGCAAGGCGCTGGAGCAGGTGGTGCAGAAGATGATCGAGGGGGCCCAGTCCCAGTGGTAGCCGCGCCGCTGCGCATCGCCTCGCGCGGCAGCGAACTGGCGCTGTGGCAGTCCCGCGCGGTGGAGGCGGCCCTGCGCGCCGCCGATCCCGCCTGCGGCGTCGAGATCCGGGTGATCCGCACCACCGGCGACCGCATCCAGGACGTCCCTCTGGCCAAGATCGGCGACAAGGGCCTGTTCACCAAGGAGCTGGACGCCGCGTTGCTGGCGGGTGACGCGGACCTGGCCGTCCACTCGCTCAAGGACGTCCCCACGCGCATTCCCGACGGGCTGGTGCTGGCCGCCGTGACCCGCCGTGAGGACCCGCGCGACGTGCTGCTGCTGGCGCCGGGGCGCACGGGCGGGCTGGACGCGCTGCCGCCGCGCGCGCGCGTGGGCACCAGCTCGCTGCGCCGGCGCGCGCAGCTCGCGGCGCTGCGGCCGGACCTGGACATCGCCGACCTGCGCGGCAACCTGAATACGCGCCTCGCGAAGCTGGACGGGGGCGATTACGACGCCATCGTGCTGGCCGCCGCCGGCGTGCTGCGCCTGGGCTGGCGCGAGCGCATCGCCGCGTACCTGGAGCCGGATGCGTGGCTGCCCGCGGTGGGGCAGGGCGCGCTGGCCGTCATCGCCCGCGCCGCTTCCCCCGTGCTGGAGCGCCTTGAACCGCTGCACGATCCCGAGACCGCTGCCTGCACCACGGCGGAGCGGTCGCTGCTGCGGGCGCTGGAGGGCGGCTGCCAGGTGCCCATCGGTGCGCTGGGCCGGATGGAGGAGGGGCGATTGGTCGTCGACGCGCTGGTCGCCGATCTCGCCGGCGAGCGCATCGTCCGCACCCGGCAGTCCGGGACGATGGACGAGGCCGAGTACATCGGCGCCCATGCCGCCGACCACCTGCGCGCCGCCGGGGCGGGAGAGATCCTGGCCCGCATCCGCGCCGAATTCGCGCCGCAGCCCGCCGCGCCGTGAACGTGCCCGTCCCTCCCGCCGACAAGATCCTCACGCGCGAGCAGGCCGTGCGCCGCTTCGGCCGCCCGCGCCCTGGCACCGTCGTGTTCAGCAACGGCTGCTTCGACGTGCTGCACCGCGGGCACGTGGAGTACCTCTTTGCCGCCCGCGCCCTGGGCGACGCGCTGGTCGTCGGCCTCAACACGGACGATTCCGTGCGCCGGCTCAAGGGCGCAGGCCGCCCGGTGAACGGCGAGGACGACCGCGCCTGGGTGCTGGCCGGCCTGGCGTGCGTGGACGCCGTCACCTTCTTCGCCGAGGACACGCCGCGCGAGCTGATCGCCGCGCTGCTGCCCGACGTGCTGGTCAAGGGCGGCGACTACACGGAGGACACCATTGTCGGCGCGGCGGAGGTGCGTGCGGCGGGCGGGCGGGTGGAGGTGATCCCCCTGGTGCCCGGCCGCTCCACCACCGCCATCCTGGAACGGGCCAGACAGGGAGGGGAAGATGGGTGAGGGAACAACGCGCGGCGACGGCCGCGCGCCGGACCGGCTTCGGCCGCTGCGCCTGGAGCGCGGCGTGGCGGAGTTCGCGGAGGGCTCGTGCCTGATCACGGCCGGCAAGACGCGTGTGCTGTGCACGGCGTCGGTGGAGCAAGGCGTGCCGCCGTGGCGCCGCGGCAGCGGGCAGGGCTGGGTTACGGCGGAGTACTCGATGCTCCCGCGCGCCACGCAGACCCGCAACCGCCGCGAGCGCGAGAAGGTGGGCGGGCGCACGCAGGAGATCCAGCGCCTGATCGGCCGCAGCCTGCGCGCGTGCGTGGACATGGCCGCCATGGGCGAGTGGGTCGTCACCGTCGACTGCGATGTGCTGCAGGCGGACGGCGGCACCCGCACCGCCTCCATCACCGGCGGCGCCGTTGCGCTGTACGATGCCTGCGCGTGGCTGGCGCGCACCGCGGGGCTGGCGGAGTCGCCCTTCCGCGGCTTCGTGGCGGCCATCAGTGCGGGCGTGGTGGACGGCGCGCTGCTGCTGGACCTGGACTACTCGGAAGATTCGGCCGCCGAGGTGGACCTGAACGTCGTGGCGCGGGAGAGCGGCGGCCTGATCGAGGTGCAGGGCACCGGCGAGCACGGCGACTTCTCGCCGGACCAGCTCACGGGCCTGGTTGGACTCGCGTCCGGCGCCATCCGCGAGCTGCACCGCCTGCAGCGGCAGGCCGTGGGCTGATGCGGCTGGTCGTCGCCACCCGCAACCCGGGCAAGGTGCGTGAGATCCGGGAGATCCTGGCCGCGTACCCAGAGCTCGAGATCGTCGGCCTGGAGGAGTTCGACATCCCCGAATGTCCCGAGGAAGACGCCATCGAGGGATACGAGACGTTCGAGGAGAACGCCCTGGCCAAGGCCCGCTGGTTCGCCGAACGGACGGGCCAGCCGGCGCTGGCGGACGATTCCGGCATCTGCGTGGACGCGCTGGGCGGCGCGCCGGGCGTCCGCTCCCGCCGCTTTGCCCCCGACGCGGAGCAGCGCGGCGAGCGGCAGGACCAGGCCAACAACCGTCACCTGTTGGAGCGCATGGAGGACGTACCGGAAGCGCAGCGCACCGCGCACTACGTCTGCGCCGCGGCGGTCGCATGGCCGGATGGCCCCACGCTCGTCCGCACCGGCACCTGCGACGGCGTCATTCTCCACGAGCCGCGGGGCGGCGGCGGCTTCGGCTACGACCCGCTGTTCTACATGCCGGGGGAAGGGATGACCTTCGGCGAGCTGCCGCCCGCGCGGAAGAACGAGGTGAGCCACCGCGGCCGCGCCGTGCGTTCCC
This sequence comes from Longimicrobium sp., assembly GCA_035715345.1. Lineage (GTDB taxonomy): Bacteria > Gemmatimonadota > Gemmatimonadetes > Longimicrobiales > Longimicrobiaceae > Longimicrobium. The sequence goes on along the minus strand of DASTLD010000368.1, from coordinate 1,209 downwards.
TGGCGGAAGCGCTGGCGGCGGTTGACCCTGGGGCTGGTGGCGGTTAGCTTTTTCTGCTCCTTTCGGGGCGTGGCGCAGTCCGGTAGCGCGCCTGCTTTGGGAGCAGGAGGTCCTCGGTTCGAATCCGGGCGCCCCGACTGCCTGCCGGACCCCCATGCGCCAGTAGCTCAGTTGGATAGAGCAACGGCCTTCTAAGCCGTAGGTCGCTGGTTCGAGTCCAGCCTGGCGCGCTGACCATGCGATCCCCCCATCGTTTCGCGCGGTGGGGGATCGTCGTTTGCTCGGGCTGAGAGCCTGCCGCCGCGGGGCGCGCGGGTACTTGCGTAAATCCGCCCGTTCGCCCAGATTAGAGTGCTGCTCGGCGCCCCGGTGCCGGGCAGCGCTGTCTTGAAAGCATGGTGGGCGTAGCTCAGGTGGTTAGAGCGCCAGGTTGTGGCCCTGGAGGTCGGGGGTTCAAGTCCCCTCGCTCACCCTTCCGGACCCTCGCACGGAATGCGGGGGTCCGGATTTTTTGAAGGCTGTAAGCTGCAAGTGCTTGCAGCCGCACGGATTGACTGCGCGGGAACGTTCGTTTATCGTCTGAGCCCTCTCGGGACGCGGGCTTCGGCCGGCACGCTCCGGGAAGCTCTTGACGCCCCAGCGCTACGCTGATACGTTACAAGGCTGTCGCCCGGAAGCGGGCGGCGGGGCGAGGGGAAGCAGAAACGGACGGTTCCGCCCCTTGCGAGCAGCGCCTAAGTGGTTTAGATTGAAGGTGTTGCAGCTGTCGGGCCGGATCGGGAGTTCTGAAAAAGACTTCACCGGCACCCCTTGACCAGACGGATCGAGGGTGATAGATTGAAGAACTCGCCACGAGTTGGCGAGCTTGCGCGGCGGCCGGGTGAAACCGGCCGGATGCGAATGAAGCGGGTCATTGGCCCGCGCTGAGGTTGACAACCAGGGTTTGGGGGAATGCTTTGACGAGGGCGCCCCGTGGGTGGGTAAGCCGGGAGGCAACACGTCCTTCCGCGCTACCGAGAAAACACGGGACATCAACGTGAAAAATTCCGAACGGAAGCGAAGAAAACCGCGTTCTGTTCGAATGAGCTGTTTGAACTCTTATGGAGAGTTTGATCCTGGCTCAGGACGAACGCTGGCGGCGCGCTTAACACATGCAAGTCGTACGGGGCAGCCCTTTCGGGGGCGGCCCAGTGGCGAACGGGTGCGTAA
>DASTLD010000367.1:0-4464 GCA_035715345.1 Longimicrobium sp. | reverse complement strand
AGGCGGGCCGCATCGTGCTGCGCTGCCGCCGCGCCCTGGCCGCGCTCTTCAACGCACCCGGCGACCCCGGCCGCGTCACGCTGCACCTGAACGCCACGCACGCGCTCAACGCCGCGCTCTTCGGCCTCCTGCGCCCCGGCGACCGCGTGGTGCGCACCGCGTACGACCACAACGCCGTGCGCCGCCCCGTGCTCTCCCTGCTCACGCGCGGCGTGCGCGAGACGGTGCTGGCGGGCGATCCCGGCGGCGGCATCGACCTGGAGCAGGCGGAGCGGGCGCTGGCCGGCGCGCGGCTGCTGGCCATCCCCCACGCCAGCAACGTGATCGGCGCGGCGTTGCCCGTGGCGGAGCTGGCGGCGCGCGCGCGGGCGGCCGGCGCGCTGGTGCTGGTGGACGCGGCGCAGTCCGCCGGGCACCTGCCCATCGACGTGCAGGCGATGGGCATCGACCTGCTGGCCTTCACCGGGCACAAGGGGCTGCTGGGGCCGCAGGGCACCGGCGGGCTGTGGGTGCGCGAGGGCGTGGAGCTGCCGCCGGCGTTCTACGGCGGCACCGGCGGCGACAGCGACTCGCCCGACATGCCCGCGCTGCTGCCGGACCGCCTGGAGGCGGGGTCCATGAACGGCCCCGGCATCGCCGGGCTGCTGGCGGGCGTGGAGTGGCTGGCGGCGCGCGGCGTGCCCGCCCTGCACGCGCGCGAGGCCGCGCTCCGGGCGCGCCTGCACGCCCGCCTGCGCGAGCTGCCCGGCGTGCGCGTGCTGACCCCCGCCGGGCGCGAGGGGGTGGGCATCGTCACCGTGTTGACGGAAGGGGTGGACCCGTCGGAGGCGGCGCGTCGCCTGGACCGCGACCACGGCGTGCTGGTGCGCGCCGGGCTGCACTGCGCGCCGGACAGCCACGACGTGCTGGGCACCGGCGCCACCGGCGCGCTGCGCTTCTCCGTGGGCTGGGCCACGACGGAGGACGAGGTGGACCGCGCGGCGGACGCGCTGGCGGCGGTGGCCGGCGCGCGGGAAACAAAGGGCTCCGCGGCGGGTTACTGACCCGGCCGCCGCGGCGGCGGAAAACGAATCGACAGCAACAGCGGGAGCGGACGAACCGATGGCCAGAGGCGTCGCGGGCAAGCTGGTGGGGCTGGTGGTGCTGGTGCTGCTGGGCGCCGGGCTGTGGTTCTTCCGCGGCCTGATCCCCGGCCCCTGGCAGCGCGAGAAGGTGCTGGTGGTGTCCGAGGAGGCGGCCGTCTCCGCGGACGAGAAGCTTGCCCGCCTGCGCGAGGACGGCGACACCGTGCGCCTGAGCGGGGTGGAGTTCACCAGCTACCTGCGCTTCCGCATGCGCGACCGCTTCACGCACGAGATCGAGCTGCCCTCGGTGGACTTCGTGCAGGACCGCATCCGCGTCACCGGGCGCTTTCCCACGGACCGCCTGCCGGCGGACATCGGCCGGGCGCGCAGCTTCCTGCCCGACACGGCGGACGTGGCGGTCAACGGCTCGCTGCGCACCACCCAGCCGGGGCGCGCCGCGGTGCTCGTCCAGAGCGCTTCGTTCGCCAAGATCCCCGTGCCCAGCAAGGACTTCGGGCGCGTGCTGGCCGCCGCCGGCCGCCGCGAAGAGCCCGGGCTGGGCGAGCACGAGATCGCCTTTCCGCTGCCCCCCGGCGTGGGCGGCGCGCGCGTGGAGGCCGGCCAGCTGGTGCTGACGCCCGGCGCGCGCTGACGCGCATCGTCCCCATCATCACCCGACCCATCCCGAATCCATCTCCATGGCCCGCATCCTGGTGGTCGACGACGAGGACGGCATCCGCCGCGTCCTGACCCAGCTGTTCGAGTACGAGGACCACGAGGTGCGCGCCGCCGCCGGGGGCGCGGAGGCCATCGCCATCGTGGGCGAGTTCCGGCCGGACGTCACCTTCCTGGACGTGAAGATGGCGCGCATGGACGGGCTGGAGGCGCTCACCAGGATCCGGGAGATGGACCCGTCCGCCGTGGTCATCATGATCAGCGGCCACGGCACCATCGACACGGCGGTGGAGGCCACCCGCCGCGGTGCCTTCGACTTCCTGGAGAAGCCGCTGGACACGGACCGGCTGCTGCTGGTGCTGCGCAACGCGCTCCAGCAGCAGGGCCTGCTGCAGGAGAACGCGCGCCTGCGCGGCGAGATCGAGAGCCGGCACCAGATCGTGGGACGCAGCTTTGCGCTCCGCCAGGTGCTGGACCGGGTGGAGAAGGTGGCGCCCACGGACGCGCGCGTGCTCATCACCGGCGAGAACGGCACCGGCAAGGAGCTGGTGGCCCGCGCCATCCACCGCCTGTCGCCGCGCGAAGGCAAGGCGTTCATCGAGGTCAACTGCGCCGCCATCCCCTCGGAGCTGATCGAGAGCGAGCTGTTCGGCCACATGAAGGGCTCGTTCACCGGCGCCACGGAGGACCGCGCGGGCAAGTTCGAGCTGGCGGACGGCGGCACGCTGTTCCTGGACGAGATCGGCGACATGAGCCTGAACGCGCAGGCCAAGGTGCTGCGCGCGCTGCAGGAGGGGCTCATCACCCGCGTGGGCGGCGCCAAGCCCATCCAGGTGGACGTGCGCGTGCTGGCCGCCACCAACAAGGACCTGGAGGAGGAGATCAAGGGCGGGCGCTTCCGCGAGGACCTGTACTACCGCCTGAACGTGATTCCCCTGCACGTGCCGCCGCTGCGCGAGCGCCGCGAGGACGTGCCCATGCTGGTGCGGCACTTCGTGGAGACGTACGCCCGCGAGGCCAACCTGCGCCCCAAGCCCATCAGCGACGAGGCGCTGGACCGCATGCAGCGCATGGACTGGCCGGGCAACGTGCGCGAGCTGCGCAACACCGTGGAGCGGCTGCTGATCCTGGCCGGCGGCCCCGCCATCGGCGCGGACGACGTGGACCTGCTGGTGGCGGGCAAGATGAAGGGCGGGGGCCTGTCGTCGGACCTGCTGTCGTGCACCACCTTCTCCGAGTTCAAGGAGGCGGCGGAGCGCGCGTTCATCCTGCAGAAGCTGCGCGAGAACGACTGGAACGTGAGCGAGACGGCGCGCCTGCTCGACATGCCGCGCTCCAACCTGTACAAGAAGATCGAGCGCTACGACCTGGTGCGCGAAGGCTGAGGCGCGCGTGCCGGGCGGGGGATGGGCGGCGGTGGCCGCCGCGTGGCTGGTGGGAACGTTCGGGTGCGGGTGGCTGCTGGCGCGCCTCTACAAGCGCCTGCACCCCGCGCTCTCGTTCTACAAGCTGTGGGCCTTCTGGTCGATGGTGCTGGGCGGCATCGTGGCCTTCCTCCTCGCGGTCGGGCTGGTGCGGGTGTAGGGCGATGAGGGCGATGCCGGGCGCCGGCGCGGCCTGGCGATTGAAATCGCGGCAACGAAAACGTGAAGTCCGCCTGCGCGGACTGAACGGGATGGATCCGCGCGTGGTGCGGCGATGACCGCATTTCCATGGTAGAGACGCCCCGCCGGGGCGTCTCTACGGGGCGCTGGATGCGCGCGGGATTCCGCCGCGCGCACCGACCCAACCCCCTCCCCCGAAGTTGGGGGAGGGGAAGCGAGGAACGAGCGGGGAGGGGGCCTCCGCCCACGAGAGGCAGCTCGCTCCTCACAGGATCTCGCGCCAGCGAAAGCGGGGTCCGGCCACGTCGGCCGGACCCCGCTTCGTTTGCCGAGCCCGACGTTCAGGGCCCCGTCGGCTCCAGCTCCTGCTTGCTGGGCGTCGTGTCGGGCGTGGCCACGTACTCCGTCCCCGTCTCCGGCTCGTACTCGAAGTTCTGGTACTCGATGCCGCCGGTGGAGCCGCTGCCGTAGCCGGACTGCACCGAGTCCTCCGGCGTGGTGGGGCCCGGGGGCGGAGGAGGCGGCGGCGTCGGCGAGGTGGGCGCGCTCAGGAACGCGGCGCCCGCCGGCTCCACGCCGGTGGACTCGGACGAGCAGGCGGTTGCGGCCAGCGCGCCGCCGAACACGGCGGCCACGGCCAGGGTGCGACGGATCATGCATCCTCCCGGGCGTGTGAATGCGATGGGCGGCCGGGCGGTAAACGCACCGTGCCGCGGGGGTGGAATCGGGTGGACGGAGCCGGGCCGCAGTGGCCGGGCTCCGTTTTCGTGCGCCGGGGTTGCGTCAGGGAAGGCTGTCGCCGCTGGACGTCATGCCCTTGCAGCAGGCCTCCGGGTCGGTCGTGACCACGGTCTCGGTGCAGGTGTCCGGGTCGTACTCGAACACCTCGTAGTCGATGCCGCCGGTGGCGCAGTTGCCGTAGCCGGTGTAGACGGAGTCCGACTCGACGGGCTCGTCGCCGCTCGGCGGGGGCGGCGGAGGCGTGGGCGAGGTGGGCGACGTGACCCCGATCAGCAGGCCGGGCCCGCCGTCAGGGGCGGTGGTCTCGTTCGAGCACGCGGTTGCGGCCAGCACGGCGCCAATCGCGGCGGCGGCGGCCAGGGTGCGGAACAGCATGGGCG
>DASTLD010000366.1:0-3354 GCA_035715345.1 Longimicrobium sp. | reverse complement strand
TCGCCTGGCAGACCGCGCAGGGGCGGCCGCTGCTGGAGCCGGGCCTGGCCCCCGCGCTGGCCGCCGCCGGGCTGCTGGCGTGGGCCCTCGTCGCCGCCACGGCCGCGCGCGCCTGGCTGCGGCCCGCGTCTCCCGGGGCGCTGGCGCCCGCCGCCGCCTGACGCCGCGCGTACGGACAGGACGAGGGCCGGGAGAGCGCATCTCCCGGCCCTCGTCGTTTCCGGGGCACCCATGATGAGCGCCGTGTGAGCAGGGGTTGGACTGGAGAACGAGCAGGCATCGGCCACACCATGCAGGCGCGGAAACGTTTGCCAATCCGCCCCGGCTCGTTATCATGGCGGGGCGGATCTCCCTTCCCCCGGCCATCCCACCCGGAGCCCACCCCTCCATGGCCACCCGCCTCGGCGACCGCCTGGCCGCGCTGCGGCAGAAGCGGTTCGTGGGACGCGAGCAGGAGCGCGAGGTGCTGCGCGCCGCGCTCGTGGCCCGGCACCCCCCGTTCAACGTGCTGCACGTGCACGGCCCCGGCGGCGTGGGCAAGACCACGCTGCTGCGCGAGTTCCTGGCCGTGGCGCGCGAGACGGACACGCCCGCCGCGTCGCTGGACGCGCGCAACCTGGAGCCCGCGCCGGAGGCGTTCACCGCCGCCCTGGCGGCCGCGCTGGGCGACCCGGCGGCGCCCCCGGCGGAGACGATCCTGCGCCGCGGCGGCCGCCTGCTGCTGCTGGTGGACACCTACGAGCTGCTGCGCCCGCTGGACGGCTGGCTGCGCGAGGACCTGCTGCCGGAGCTGCCGGACGGTGTGGTGACGGTGCTGGCCGGCCGCGAGGCGCCGGCGGAGGGGTGGCGCACGGACCCCGGCTGGCACGAGCTGGTGCGCGTGCTGCCGCTGCGCAACCTGGAGCCGGAGCAGGTGCGCGCATACCTGGAGCGCCGCGCGGTGCCGGCGGACCAGCACCAGGCGGTGCTGCACTTCACGCACGGGCATCCCCTGGCGCTCACGCTCGTGGCCGACGTGCTGGAGCAGCGCCCGGGGCAGGCGTTCAGCCTTGCGGAGAGCCCGGACGTGATCGGCGTGCTGCTGGAGCGCTTCCTGAGCAAGGTGCCCAGCCCGCTGCACCGCTCCGCGCTGGAGGCGTGCGCGCTGCTGCGGCTGACGACGGAGTCGCTGCTGGCGGAGGTGCTGGGCGTGGACGACGCGCGCGAGCTGTTCGAGTGGCTGCGCGGCCTGTCGTTCGTGGAGAGCGGGCCGCTGGGCCTGTTTCCCCACGACCTGGCGCGCGACGCCATCAGCGCGGACCTGCGCTGGCGCAACCCGGAGCGCTTCGCGGAGCTGCACCACCGCGCGCGCGGCTACTTCGCGCGCCGGCTGTCGGAGACCACGGGCAAGGACCAGCAGCGCGTGCTCTCCGACTACGTGTTCCTGCACCGCGACAACCCGCTGGTGCGCCCCTTCATCGACTGGGCGGAGACCGGGACCATGCTCCCCCATCCCCTGCGCCCGGAGGACCACGCGGCGCTGCGGGAGATGGCGGAGCGCCACGAGGGGCCGGAGTCCGCGCGCATCGCGGCGTACTGGATGGAGCGGCAGCCGCAGTCGTTCCTGGTGTTCCGCGGCAGCCACGGCGACCCCGCGGGCTTCATGATGCTGCTGCGGCTGGAGCAGGCGGACGAGGCGGACCGCGCCGCGGACCCGGCGGTTGCCGCCGCGCTGGACCACCTGGAGGCGCGCGCGCCGCTGCGCCGCGGGGAGTGCGCCACCCACTTCCGCTTCTGGATGGCGGCGGACGAGTACCAGGCGGTATCGCCGGTGCAGAGCGCGGTGTTCCTCAAGGTGGCGCAGCACTACCTGACCGCGCCCAGCCTGGCCTTCACCTTCTTTCCCGTCGCGGACGCGGACTTCTGGGCGCCGTTCCTGGGCTACATCGACCTCTTTCCCGTGCCCTCGGCGGAGTACGAGGTGGACGGGCGCCGCACGCGCGTGTACTGCCACGACTGGCGCGCCGTGCCGCCGCTGCTGTGGCTGGACCTGCTGGCGGAGCGCGAGATCGGCGCGGCGCCGGCCGCGGATACCGAGCGCGACCCGGCACCGCCCCCCGCGCCCGTGGCCGTGCTGGACGAGGCGGAGTTCGTGGCCGCCGCGCGCGAGGCGCTGCGCTGCTTTGCCCGGCCCCGCGAGTTACGCCGGAGCGCGCTGCTGCGCGCGCGGATCGTGGTGGCGCAGGTGGGGGCGGAGGCGCCGGAGGGCGAGCGGGTGGCGGCGCTGCAGGGGCTCATCCGCCGCGCCGCGGAGCCGCTGCGCGCCGTTCCGCGCGACGCCAAGCTCTACGACGCCCTGCGCGCCGGCTACCTAGAGCCGGTGGGCACCCACGAGCGCGCGGCGGCGCGGCTGTACGTCTCCTTCAGCACCTTCCGCCGTCACCTGAAGGCGGCGGTGGACCACGTGGTCGACACGCTCTGGCAGTGGGAGGTGGCCGGCGCGCCGGAGCCCGGGGAGAAGTTGAGCAGCGGTTGAGCACCGATTGCGGTGGAGAGTGAGCACCGCCAGAGCGTATCCTGCGGCCGTCCGGGCATCCGGGCGGCCGCAGTCGTTTCCGCCGCCCCGCCGGACATCCCCCTGATCGATCCAACCGGAGGAAGTGACCGATGACGAGCACGGAGCAGGAGATCTGGGCCGCGGTGAACCGCTTCTACGCCGGCGTCAACCAGGCGCTGGACGGCGGCGACGTGGACGCCGTCCGCCGGGCGTGGAGCCACGGGCCGGAGGCGGCGGCCATGCACCCGGGCGGCGGCCGCCACCTGGGCTGGAACGAGGTGGACCAGGCGTGGAGCACCTGGGCCGACGTGGTGGAGGGCGGGCACATCGCGCCGGCCAGCCTGGCGGTGCGGCTGGTGACGCCGGACGTGGCCGTCGTGACCGGCGAGGAGCTGGGCGCGGGGACCATCGCCGGCGAGCGCGTGGAGATCGACGCGCGCGTGACGCTGGTGCTGCGCCGCGAGGGCCGCGAGTGGCGCGCCGTGCACCACCACGTGGACGTGGTCCCCGCGCTGCGCGAGATCGTGGCGCGCCTGGCCCACGCCGCCGTGCCGGGCTGACCATGCACGTGTTCGTGACCGGCGCCAGCGGCTACCTGGGGCGCGCGCTGGCGGAGGAGCTGCTGTCGCGCGGCCACCGCGTGCGCGGCCTGGTGCGCCCCGGCAGCGAGGACCACCTGCCGCCCGGCTGCGAGCTGGCGGTGGGCCAGGCGCTGGCGCACGGCACCTGGGCGCACCGCGTGCCCCGCGGCGCCACCCTGGTGCACCTCGTGGGCACGCCGCGGCCGAGCCCCCGCAAGGCGCGCGAGTTCCGCCGCG
>DASTLD010000365.1:0-10079 GCA_035715345.1 Longimicrobium sp. | reverse complement strand
CGGGGTTGTAGTAGTTCAGGTTCAGCACCTGGATCGTGTTCAGCACCCGCTCGCGCTGGACGGCGGGGAGGCCCGCGGACGGGGCCACCCACACCGCCTGCTCCAGCTCCCGGGCCCAGGGCGCGTCCGCGCCCTCTCCCGCGCCGAACCGCAGCAGCCCCTCGTCCGCGAGCGCCTCGGCGCTCGTGGACGAGAGGGAGTAGGTCAGGAGGCCGAGCGTATCGTCCGGATATCCCAGGAAATCCGCGAGCTGGGGGGGGATCTGGCCGACGTCCCAGGCAAACCCGGCCAGGCGGTCCGGCCACACCATCGTGGCCAGCGACAGCCAGTACGCGTTCACCGGGTCGTCGGGGTCGAGGCCCGTGAGGGAGCCCCCGTACGCCGCGTAGAAGCTGCGCGCCGCGTCGATGTCGGGCCGGGCCCCCTTCCAGCTGTTGCACGCCGAGCAGGCCAGCAGGAAGTTCCCGTACCTGTTGTCGAAGTTGAAGAAGTCCGACTTGGGCGCCTTGTGCTCGATCGGCAGGTCCACGCCGAGCGGGACCTCGCAGTAGGAGCAGTACGTGCCCACCGTGGAGACCAGGAACCGGCGCGAGGTCCCCCACATCCCCAGGTCTCCCATGAACGGCCGCCAGAGGAACTTCGTGATGGGACGCATGGGTCACCCGGTCCAGTCGACGTCGGGGGTGCCGGGAAAGGCCGCGTTGACCCACGCCTGCCCGCCCAGCTCCGCGAGCACGAACGACCACACGCTCCAGTAGCCGGTGAGGGTCATGCAGCGGTGGATATCGGCCGTCATCTCGGCGAGCAGGGGCGAGTCCCACTCCGCCTGCTCCAGGCGGCGGCGCAGCGAGAGCGCGCGGAAGAACACCTGGGTGCGGTAGGCGCCGCGCAGGTCGGAGGCGGCCTGGCGGGTGGACGGCAGGATGCGGTTCAGCCCCACCAGGCTGATCATCCGCTCCGCCGCCTGCGCCACCTCCGGGAGGACGGCCACGCCGCTGCGGGGAACGATCTCGAGCTGGTAGTAGTCGAACCTGTCCCGCTCCGGGTTGGGGGCGGTCTGGCGCGCGAAGCCCAGGGCGCCGCCGGTCACCAGGGCATGGCCCTGCTCGAAGGCGTCCACCAGCAGCCCGAGCTCGGCCGGCGTCACCACGCCCCCGTCCTTCCAGCCCGTCCCGAAGGGACGGATGCGGTGGAGCACGTACGTGAAGGGCAGCATGGGCCCCGCCCCGCCCGCGGGCGGCCAGGACGGCCAGGTCTGCCAGTACAGGTTCGGCCACGCGTACAGCCCCTCCAGGAGGCGCTTCGCCTCGGCCGTGCCGTGGACGGTGCCCTCGATGTCCTGGCTGGGATACGCGCCCTTGATGGAGTTGCAGATGGGGCAGCAGAGCAGGAAGTTCGACCAGGCCAGCTGCAGCTCGGGGAACCACTTCCGGGGCAGCACGTGCTCCACCGCCAGGTTTGCGGCCAGCGGCATCTCGCAGTACGAGCAGTAGGCGCCGATCCGCGCAATCAGCACGGGGCGCGCGAAGCCGTAGGTGTCCACGCGGGCCAGCGCCCGCGCGTAGCGGTCGAAGTCGTCGTTCAGGGCCTCGTTCTCGGCGGGATCGATGGAAAGGAGCCTCAGGCCGTCGTCGTCCCACTCCAGCCGGTTGGACAGCCACAGGTCCATCAGGGCGTTCAGCTCCACCTCGCACGCCTGGACCTCTTCCGTCACGAAGGTCCCGGACTGCTTGAAGCGCAGGCTGCCCGCCTGGTACTGGTCCTGGTGGTACTCGGACGGGGGGTCCGTCGGGAGTTCGACCGGGCGCATTCTCGTGCGGAGCGGGAGACGCGGCCCGCACCGGCCGGGTGCCGGTGCGCTTCCCGGAATCTGCCCGGCCCTGGCCCCCGCTCCCGTGTCCCAGGCGGCCAGCAAGCGCGCCCAGCCGGCCAGGGCAACGCCCGGCCGGACGTACCGGCATCGAGGTCGGCGGAACGAAGATCGTCCCCTCTTTCCGGAGAAGGAGGGGACGATCCGCCGGGACGGCGCCGGGGGTCCGGAGGACGGGTTCGGCGGTCCCGTCCGGCGCCGGAGACGGGGCCCCGGCGTGCGTGGGTGGGGTGCCGCCTACGCGGCGGGCGGCGCGGGCGTGCGGCGGGCGGCGGCGCGCCAGGCCAGGTAGACGGGCAGGCCGGCGGCCACGATGGCGGCGCTCAGGAGGGTGGTGGCGGGGCGCTCCAGCAGGGCGTTGGCCATCATGGCCAGCGTGCCCAGCAGGAAGACGGCGGGCACCAGCGGGTACCCCACCGTGCGGTACGGGCGGGGCAGGTCCGGGCGGCGGCGGCGCAGGACGAACACGGCGGCCACGGTCAGCGCCAGGAACGGGTACAGCAGCAGCACGAACGCCTCCGCGAGCTGCTCGAAGGTGCGCACCGAGGCGTTCAGCGCGGTCAGCACCACCAGCAGCGCCACCGCCACGTGCGGCGTCCCGAAGCGCGGGTGCACCGCGGCCACGCGGCGGAAGAACAGCCCGTCCTCCGCCATCGCGTAGTACACGCGCGGCCCGGTCATCAGCCCCGCGTTCAGCCCGCCGAAGGTGGAGAGCATGACCAGCGCGGCCACCACCGCCGCGGCGCCGGAGCCGGTGGCGCGCGTCACCGCGTCGACGGCGACGGCTTTCGACGCCGCCAGGTCCGCCAGCGGCAGGGCGTACAGGTAGGCGGCGTTGATGGCCAGGTAGGTGGCCACGATGACCACGGCGCCCCACGCCAGCGCCCGCGGCAGCGCCCGCCCCGGGTCGCGCACCTCGCCCGCGATCAGCGTGGCGGCGATCCACCCGTCGTACGCGAACAGCGCGGCCACCAGCGCCACGCCCATCCCCCCGATCCCCACCGGCCCCAGCGCGGTCGACGGCGACGCCAGCGCGCCGCCGCTCCCGCTGCCCAGCGCGAAGATGGCGGCGGCGACCAGCAGGATGGCCAGCACCTTGGCGAGCGTGGACGCGTCCTGCATGGCGGCGCCCAGCCTGACGGAACGGTAGTTTGCGGCGCCCACCAGGACGATCAGCCCCACCGCGGCGGCGCGCTGGCCGAACTCGTCCAGCGGGACGAAGGTGGCCAGGTAGGCGGTGAACACCAGCGACGTGCCCGCGGACGCGGCGGAGCGGATGAAGAACCACGACCAGCCGAAGAGGAACGCCGCCAGCGGCCCGTACGCCTCGCGCAGGTACACGTAGATGCCGCCCGCCCACGGGAACGCCGCCGCCAGCTCGGCGATGGTCAGCGCGCCGCACAGGGTGATGACGCCGCCCAGCACCCACACCAGCGCGATGGCGCCCAGGCTCCCCGACTCCGCGGCGACGGTGGCGGGCACGCGGAAGATGCCGCTCCCGATGGTGAGCCCCACCGCGGCCGCCGCGGCGCTCCACACGCCGAGCTGGCGCGGCAGCCCGTCGCCGGGCGCGGCGGGGGACGAGGCCAGGGAAGCGGCACCGGGGATGGCGTGCATGGGCGTGGCGGATGCGGGGGGGAGATCGCCGCTGGACGGGTGGTCTCTCGCGGGTGCGGGATGGATCGCGGAAACCTATGGGCGCGGGGCGGCGCCGCCAGATGCCGCGATCCGCCTCGCGTGATGGACGGCCAAACCGCCGGCCGGTTCCGGGGCGTGCCGGCGAGCCCGGCGAAAGGCCCCCGGCGAATGAATTCGCGGCTGGGAAAACGTGATGTCCGCCTGCGCGGACGGGATCACCGCGGAGGCTGGCAGCAGTGCGCGTCGCCGGGCCCGCTCGGCTCGCCGCGGTGCCGCCCGCTCACTCCCCGGCCGCGTCCCGGTACCGCTCGGGTGCGTACCGCCCTGCGAGCAGGCCGGTGGCGGCGTCCAGGTCGACGTCGTGCACCAGCACGCCCTCCTGGCCGTACGGCAGGTGCGCCAGGCACGCGCCCGACGGGCCGATCAGGCTGGTGGCCGCCTCCTGGTAGCGCGTGGCGCAGCCGACGCTGGCAAAGTAGATGGTGTTCTCCAGCGCGCGGCACATCATCGCCTTCTCGTAGTACGGCGACGACGGCGCGCCCCACTCGGTGAGCTGCACGCCCGCGCGGTCGCTGCCGGTGATGTGCTGGTGGAAGACGATCCGCGCGCCGCGCACGGCCGCCCACCGCACCGTCTCGGGGTAGCGGAAGGCCTCGTGGCAGATCGCCACCCCGAACCTCAGGCCGCCGATTTCGAAGATGCGCCGCGTGTCGCCGGGGACGTAGTGCGCCTCCTCGGCGGGGTCGAGCTGGTTCTTGGTCTGCCAGCCCTGGAGCGTGCCGCCGGCGTCGAACACGGCCGCGGCGATCTGCCGGCCCGCGTCCGTGATCCGCTCCATCCCCAGCACCACGGCCGCCCGGTGCGTCCGCGCCAGCCGCCCCACCGCCTCCACCGCCCGCTCCTGCTCCGCGCGGCCGAAGGGCGGCACCTCGAAGTCCAGGCCCCGCAGGCCCGGGAGATACGCTTCCGGAAAGCAGACGATCTCCGCGCCCCGCTCCGCCGCGTCGCGGACGCAGCGCTCGATGCGGTGCAGGGCATCGTCGACGGACGTGGCGATGCGGGGCGATGCCAGGCCGATGATCACGATGGAGCGGGGTGCCGGGCGATGGGGGAGCGTGCGCTGGGCTGCCGCTGCGTAGTCCGGACGGCCCGCGCGGCCGGAATGTACCCGGCGCGGCGGCGGGAGGCGAGGCGGGCCGGTCAGGGCGGCTTGTGCGGCGCGGTGGAGGCTGATACAGGTAGTGGATCCGGCCGGTCCGCACCTTCCCCGCCGCCAGGATTGCCCCACGGGAGACCATGACGGAGCCAGCCCAGCCCCTCATCCGCCTGACCGGCATCCGCAAGGTGTTCCGCGCGGAGGACGCGGAGACGCACGCGCTGTCCGACGTGGACCTGGCCATCGGGCGCGGGGAGTTCGTGTCCATCGCGGGGCCGTCGGGGTGCGGCAAGACCACGCTGCTCTCCATCCTGGGCCTGCTGGACACGCCCACCGCCGGCGAGTACCGCCTGGCCGGCGCGGACGTGGCGCGGCTGGGCGTGGCCGAGCGCGCGCGCATCCGCAACCGCGAGATCGGCTTCGTCTTCCAGGCGTTCAACCTGGTGGGCGACCTGACGGTCTACGAGAACGTGGAGCTGCCGCTGGCCTACCGCGGCATGCCCGCCGCCGAGCGCGAGGAGCGGGTGATGGAGGCGCTGGAGCGGGTGGGGATGGCGCACAAGGACGCGCACTACCCGCTGCAGCTCTCGGGCGGGCAGCAGCAGCGCGTGGCGGTGGCGCGGGCCATCGCGGGGGCGCCGTCGGTGCTGCTGGCGGACGAGCCGACCGGCAACCTGGACTCCGCCAACGGCGAGGCGGTGATGGCGCTGCTCCAGGAGCTTCACGCCGCCGGCTCCACGCTGGTCATGGTGACCCACGACCCGCGCTACGCCGAGTACGCCTCGCGCACCATCCACCTGTTCGACGGCCAGGTGGTGGAGGACGCCGGGGGCGATCTCAAGGCGCGCATCGAGGAGCACGGTTTTCCGCTGAACGGGAGTGCGTGAGCGCGGGAGTACGGGCGCTGACGATGGTCGGGCGCCGTTTTTCGTTCCGTGCGATGTTCGGTGCGTCGAGGTTGGGCCGGCGCACGGGACCGCCGGGCGATTGAAATCGCGGCAATGAAAACGTGAAGTCGGCCTTCGCCGAGTGAACGGGAAAGATCCGTTCCTGGGGCGTCGATCCGCGTATGTCCATGATAGAGACGCCCCGGCGGCGCGTCTCTACGGGGGCGGCGGTTCAGGGCAGCCGCATCGCACGAGAACATCGCCCCCTCCTCCGCCGTGGAGGAAGGGGCGATTGCGTCGGGGAGCCGGCGAGCTGTCCGGGCGCGCTACTGGAGGACGCCGGTGAAGGTGGCCTTTACGCGGCTGCTTCCCGGGTAGAGGTAGCCCGTCCCGATGAAGTCGAAGCTGCCGCTGAGGTTGCGGCCGCTGTTCCTGAACTGGAGGGAGGTCGTCCCCTGGATGACCTGGTAGAGACTCGCGGTCAGACCGCTGCGCACCGTGAACGAGTTGAGCTGGACGGCCCGCGCGGCAGGCTCGTGTACGCGCACGGACACGGTACCCGCCTTGGCGTTCATCGACACGTGAGCCACGTCGATGGCGGCCTGCTGGCTGACGCCGCCCAGTCCGGCCAACCAGTAGACCATCGAGTTGGTGGCGAACCAGACGGCGCCCGGGCGCGGGGACGCGGCAGGCGAGCCGGAGTAGACGAACACCTCGCGCGGGTTCACGCCGTTCTTGAAGTTGCCGGGAGCCGCCACGCCGGGCAGAAGGCAGATCCACGCGTCCAGCCGGAAGTCGGCGTGCCGCGTGTACCGCGTGGACGAGGTGGGCGTGCGCGTGTTGCCGTAGAAGGTGCTGCCCGAGAGCTTGGAGCGGTAGCAGCCCCCCTCGGGGACCGCACCCGCCGCCGCAGCCGCGCCGGGCTGCACGGAGGCACGCGCGTCCTGGGGCGGGACCACCAGCGGCGCGTCGGAGCACGCGGCCAGGAAGGTGGCCGCGAGCACCGCGACCAGGGCGGACGGGAAGCGACGGCGACGGCCGTGGTGCGGAGCGGAGTGGGTCGTGCGCATGGATTCCTCCGTGCTGCGGTGATGGTGCTGCCACTGCGGCATTAAGTGGTGGACTGCGCGCGCCCCGCGACGGGGGAGCCAGCCCGGGTACAACCTAGGGGCACTGCCCGCCACAGAAAAGGAAACGTTAGGAGCGGTCAACCGGATCAGCCGCTCCTGACGGACCGCCCCCTCGCTCCACGACCGGAGCGAGGGGGCGATGCGTACTTCGTACTTCGTACTTCGTACTAAGTACTCACGCACTCACGCACTCACGCACTACCGCACCTTCTCCCCCGCCGGAGACCAGACCTCGACGTCGCCCAGGTTCAGCGCGCGGATGGGGGCCTCGATGGCGGCCAGGTCGCCGGCCACGACGATGGTCAGCGCCTCGGGATTGACGCGCGCGCGGCCCACGGCGGCGATGTCCGCGGGGGTGACGGCGGTCAGCCGCTGGGCGTACGTCGCGTAGTAGTCCAGCGGCATCCCCCACACCAGCAGGTTCTGGACGCGCTGGGCCAGCCCCTGCACCGTCTGCACGCTCGCCGGGAAGCTGCCGGCCAGGTTCCCCATCGCCCCCGCCAGCTCCGCCTCCGGCACCGGCTCGTTGACGATGCGGCGGAACTCGTTCACGCTCTCCACCAGCGCGCTGTCCGTCGCGTTGGTCCGCACGCTGCTGGCGATGAACAGCGTGCCCGCGCCGCGCTGCGGGGCGAACGCGGAGTTGGCGCCGTACGTCCACCCGTGCCGCTCGCGCAGGTTCATGTTGATGCGCGCGTTGAACCCCCCGCCCAGCACGTGGTTGAGCGCGCTCAGGCGGATGAAGTCCGGGTCCTCCGCGCCCGCGGACGCCTGGCCGATGCGGATGGCGCTCTGCACCGATCCCGGCCGGTCCACCAGGATCACGCGCGTGCGGGCGACGGGGCGCGCGGGGTTGGCGGGCCGCGCGCGGGTGACGGACGCGCCGCTCCACGCGCCGAAGGCCTGCTGCGCCAGCGCGCGCGCCTCCGCGGCGCTCAGGTCGCCCACCAGCAGCAGCGTGGCGTTGCCGGGCGCGTACATCTGCCGGTGCCAGCGCAGCACGTCGTCGCGGGAGATGCCGCGCAGCGTGCCGGCCGTGCCGCCCGCGGGCCGCGCGTACGGCGCCTCCGCGGCGAACAGCGCGCGGTTGAAGGTCTCCGTGGCCAGCCCCTCCACCGTGCTCTGCGCCTGCACGTGCCCGGCGATGGCCTGGTTGCGCACGCGCTCGAACTCGCGCTCGGGAAAGCCCGGCGCCAGCACGGTGGACGCCGCCAGCCCCAGCGCCTCGCCGAAGACGGGCTTGAGGCCGGTGACGACGACGAAGGCGGCGTTCTGCCCGGCGCCGGTCTGGAACTGCGCGCCCAGCCGCTCCATGCGCTCCGCCAGCTCGGTCCCGCTCATGGACTGCGTGCCCTCCGGCAGCAGGCTGGCGGTCAGCACGGCCAGGCCGCCCTGCTCCGCCGGCTCGTGCTCGGCGCCGGCTTCCAGGATCAGCCGCGCGGTCACCAGCGGCATGGTGGTCTGGCGGACCAGCACCACGCGCAGCCCGTTGGGCAGGCGGAACTCCTCCACCGGCGGCACGCGGTACGGCCGCACCGCGCCGAGCCGCGGCTGCTCGGCGACGATCTGCGGCGCCGGCCGCTCGCCCGTGGTCGTGACCGGCGGCGGCGCGGGGGCCGGCGAGACGGGAACCGGCGCCGGGCAGGCGGCCAGGGCCAGCAGCGGGAGCGCCGCGGCCAGGCGGGTCAGGATGGTGCGCTTCACTGGTCGCCTCCCGGGTTGCGGGGCGCGGGGACGAAGACGAGCACGGCGCGGTTGTCCGGCGTCAGCCGCTCGCGGGCCAGGGCGTGCAGGTCCGCCACGGTCACGCCCATCAGCGCGCCCATGCGGCGGTTGATCCACCCCGGGTCGCCGTGGACGGTGGCGCCCTCCGCCAGCACGTCCGCGCGGCCGCCGAATCCCCCCATCCCCTGCAGCTGGTTGACCAGGGTGTAGCCGGCCAGCGCCTGCGCGCGCTGCAGCCCGGCCGCGTCCAGCAGCGCCGCGGGGTCCGCGAGCTGCGCCAGCAGGGCCGCCTCCAGCGAGTCCGCGCTCGCGCCCGGCTGGCCGATGGCGCCCACCACCAGCATGTCGGGGTCCTCCGCCAGGCCCAGGTTGAAGGAGAAGACGTTGTTGGCCACCTGCTGCTCGCGCACCAGCCGCTGGTACAGCGGCGCCGAGCGGCCGGTGGCCATCACGTCGGAGACCAGGCTGATGGCGGGCTCCTGCGGCGAGCGGCCGCCCGGGACGCGGTAGCCGATGTAGACCGCGGGCGCGGGGGCGTTGGCGTCCTGCACCACCTCGCGCGCCTGCGCGCCGAGCCTTGCGGGAAGCGGCACCCGGCGCACCGGCGGCGGCTCCGGCCCGGCGGGGATGCCGGCGAAGTAGCGCCGCACGAGCTGCTTCGCGTTCGGGATGTCAATGTCGCCCGCGATGGCCAGCACCGCGTTGTTGGGCACGTAGTAGGTGCGGAAGAAGCCGCGCACGTCCTCCAGCGTGGCGTTCTGCAGGTCCTCCATGGAGCCCAGCACCAGGTGGTGGTAGGGGTGCCCCTGGGGATAGAGGTGCGTCAGCATCCGCTCCAGCCAGCGGCCGTAGGGCTGGTTGTCCACGCCCTGCCGCCGCTCGTTCTTCACCACCTCGCGCTGGTTGACCAGCTTGCCCTCGTTGAGCGCCTCGTGCAGCGTGGCCATGCGGTCCGCCTCCAGCCACAGCGCCAGCTCCAGCGCGTGCGCGGGCACCTGCTGGAAGTAGTTGGTGCGGTCGAAGCTGGTGGTGCCGTTGATGTCCGCCCCGGCGCGCGCGCCGATGGCCTCCAGCAGCGCGAAGTGCCGCCCCTCCGGCGCGTTGCGGCTGCCGGTGAAGAGCATCAGGTGCTCGAACAGGTGGGCGAACCCCGTGCGGCCCTGCACCTCGTGCTTGGAGCCCACGTCGTACCACAGCACGGTGGCCGCGACGGGGGCGGAGCGGTCCACGTGGTAGATGACCCTCAGGCCGTTGGGCAGCGTCTCTTCCTCGAAGTCCACGCGCACGGACGCGGCGGGCGGCGCCTGCGCGGCGGCGCCCGGCGGCGCGGCGGCCAGCGCGGCGAGGAGGAGCGCGAGGGGGGCGATGCGGTGCGTCATCGGCGGCTCGCGATTGCGGGTGGGGGGGGATGTGTCCGGCGAGAACGTACGATACGTGCCCGATGGGTACAAGAAGAGAAAATCACGCAGAGGAAAACAGAGAGGTTCAGAAGAGAGGACGCGGAGGACCTGCACGAAGTCCCCTGCGTCCTCTCTTTTCAACCTCCGCGTCCTCTGCGTGAACGATGTTGGTCAGCCCGGCGCGGGCGATGGCCCCGGCCCGGCGCGCAGGGACCGGGCGGCGGCGGCGGCGCCCGCGGCGGCGGCGGCCAGCAGCGCGGCCCCCGGCGACGG